>JAPLHH010000199.1 GCA_026389735.1 Chloroflexota bacterium
TCATCCGAACCACTGAGAAGCCGTTTTCAAGGCCCCGCAGGAGACCCACCTCGGTGTGGTAGGGCCGGATTCCCCGCGTGTCGAATGCGGGCACCAGCAAGACGTGTGCTCTTCCGATCTCCCCCAAGGGCTTCGTCGTTAAGTCTCTCTAGTAGTTCAGAAGAGACTTCTTTTTACACACGATGCCTTCATGAAGGGGGTATCATGTATTTAGCTCACTTAGTAAGCGCCGAAGAGGAATACCTTCCCCTCGGAGAACACCTCATAGAAACAGCCAACCTGGCTCGCACGTTTGCGGAAAAGTTCGATGCTGGTGACTGGGTGTTGAATATAACTGTAAACTAAGCAGCACCCCGGAATTCACAGGTGGTGTTCTTGTAGCCTGCGCTCGTGCTGCTTTCAGATTAAAACAGACCGGGCAGAGGGGGGCGTTCACCATGCTAGACGTTCCGCCAGCCTTGTTCAGCCCGAACTCAGGTGATACCCTCAGAAGTAGGTTTATGTAGCTTCTCTCCCATCAGTCTGAGTCGCCTTTTATGCGGTTAGCTATCGAATTGCACAATCAGTGGGAATGTTAAATGCAGCGTGTTTTCTACCGAGGCGTGTTGCCATAGTAGCTCCTCTATCAAAAGGGGATGGCTCAACCCAGTCCTATGTCCATCCCTTTGGGAACAACTACTATGCCCGTATCTGATATTGTGCAGCCTCTCCCCTTATCAGCCTCCATGTCATACCCTAGCGATGCGCCGGACTGGATTCTCACTTCCTTGTCGATGATAGCTCGCCTAATTCTGGCGCCAGGCTCTATGTTAACGTCATCCAAGACTATCGAGTCCTCCACTACGGCATTTCTCTCAACCACTACACCCGGAGACAGTATGGACCTCATGACTGTCCCTCCGCTGACAATGCATCCTTCGCACACGATAGAATCCGGTGTGCTTCCTCCCAAGATAACCTTGGTTGGTGGTAGTGGCCTCTGATATGTTCTGAAGGGCCATCTCTCCCCGTAGAGATTAAAGAACGGATCCACGCCCACGAGATCCATATTGGCTTCATAGTATGAATCGATGCTGCCAACATCCTTCCAGTACGAAGAATCACGAGTTCTGTCAACTAAGACCTTCTGTCTTCTACCCTCTTTCACCTCAACCACGAAATCCTCTATCTTGTTCTCTTTCTCGTAGTCGTAAACGAAAATGTCATGACCCTTGGCTATCATTCTTGGAATGATCTCTTTCCCGAAGTCATCCCCCTCTTCTTGCAAAGCCTCTCTCATGGTACCAGCTTTGAAGAGATAGATACCCATTGAAGCAAGGACATAGTCTGGAGCATCCACAATCGTCTTTGGCTGTGCTGGCTTTTCCTCGAACCCTAGCATCCTATAGTTCTGATCCACCTCCAACACCCCAAGCCTTCCGGCAGCCTCCTCTTTTCTTACCCTGATAGCAGATGTCGTCAGACCGGCGTTTTTCATCTTGTGAAAGGCCACCATCTGACCGTAATTCATTTTGTACACGTGATCACCAGAGAGAATCAGGGCGTGCTCAATGCCCTTTTTCCAGACCAAGTCGAGGTTCTGCCGTACGGCATCAGCCGTACCGCGGTACCAATCTGCCCCAAGCTTTTGTTGAGCAGGCACACAGTATATAAAGTCGCCTAGCCCTGAACTGGAGATACCCCAGCCATCCTGGATATGCTTATTCAACGAACCAGACCTGTACTGTGTGAGAACGAAAACCTGGCGGACGCCGGAGTTGATGCAATTGCTCAGCGTAAAATCAATGAGCCGGAACTTGCCTGCAAAAGGAACGGACGATTTGCTCCGCTCCCTGGTCAAAGGTTGCAGCCTCTCCCCCATCCCCCCAGCCATAATTATCGCTAGAACCTTGTCCACTGTTATTACCTCAGCTACTGACCAACCTGCGTTCTAGCCAAGCAGCCTTTTTTGCGATTATACCAGGATTTGCTAAGATGAGCAAAGATGCTCGCCTTAGCGGCTGCATAGACCTCTAGAAGCCGTAAAAGTACCTACCGCAAGCGGCAAGGCCTAGGGCAGCCAAGTGAGGCAAGAG
>JAPLHH010000002.1 GCA_026389735.1 Chloroflexota bacterium
ATGTTCCTCCGCCCAGCACTCAGTGCAGTAAAGGTACGGTGGATGGTCAATTGTGCCACACTTACTGCATCTCTTAAAAAGTAACTTGTGTTGCCTCTTGCCATCCCAAAATGGTTGGGACCACTTTGAAGGCACCGGTAATGGCTTTGTGTAACTACTCATATCCTGTTTCTCCTTCTTACGGTACTTCATTGCCAAACACGGTGAAGTGCGCATCCATGAATGCACCACCCCCACAATTTTCGATGAGGAACCTAGCTCCGGGCACTTGCGCCTTTCCAGCTTTGCCCTGAAGCTGCCGGATGCTCTCAACAAGAATGGCTACCCCTACTCCGGTACCGGTATGGCCGAAAGACATCGCCTCTCCGTTTGTCGACATTGGCAGCTTTCTCCCAGGCCAAGTGTTTCCTCCCAGGACAAAACGCCCCGCCTCGCCCCTCTTGCAAAAACCCATCTGCTCTAAGAAAATCAACGCCATCACCGGATAGGCTCCGTAAATCTCCGCAATATCCATATCTTTGGGACCCAACCCAGCCTCATGGTATGCTTTACCAGCGACATCTCCCCAGTCAAATCTGGTGTAATCTCGACAAACCGTCATGTTGCGGTGGGAAAAACCGGACGCTTCACCCAAAATATACACGGGTTTTTTCACCAGCTTTTTCGCTCGCTCCGCCGTTGTCATGATGAAGGCACTGCCGCCATCCGCCAGCACGTTGCACATAAAAGCCGTAAGCGGAGCCGAAACGATTTTTGAGTTAAGGACATCTTCTATCGTCAGGTCCTTCTTGCTGAACATGGCATTTTCCTGCAACATAGCCCACTTGCGGGCAGAAACGCAGACCGAGGCCACCTCTTCTAACGTTGTCCCGGTCTCATACATGTATCTCTGGGTAACCATAGCTGCCAGGGAGTTGAAGCCGATGCCGAATGGAATCTCCCACTCCGGGTCGGCTCCTGCCTTGGCAAAAAATTCAGCTTGCTCCATGGGAGTGTAAGCAGTAAATCTCTGGGCGTGTACCACCAGGACTATCTCCGCCTCTCCCGTGGTCAGCAGCCCTGCTGCAGTCTGAATGAGGGCATGGCTAGACCCGCCACCGGAAACGCTGACCGCAGTCACTTTGGTATTCTTTCGCATACCAAAAGCCTCAGGCAGCCGGCCGAAGAACAGTTCGGTGTTGTAATCGTTATCCATGATAGCCAAGGCGGACAAGACCGCATCGATGTCGGTCTTTTTTATGCCCGCGTCTTCAATAGCCAATTTCGCTACCCTAGAAGCGATTTCCAATGGGGATCTTTCCGGATACCTGCCACAAGGCACCTCCCCCGTTCCAATGAAGGCAAATTGACCTTTGCTCATATGCATCCCTCCTTTTTCAAAATCAATTCAGCTTATTAACCTGTCCCTGCTCTTCCAGTATTCCTTTCTAATCTGCGACCTGGCTATTTTCCCTGCCCCAGTTTTTGGAAGAGAATCTCCGAAATCAACGGATTTGGGGCACTTATAGCTGGCCAGCCGGGATTTGACAAATTTGATAATCTCATCTCCATCCGCTTTCATCCCCTTTTTAAGCACAACCACCGCCTTCACAGCCTCGCCCCACTTGTCATCGGGAACACCAACCACTGCCACCTCCATAATTGCCGGGTGCTCGTGCAAAACATCTTCAACCTCGCGGGGATATACGTTTTCACCACCGGTAATAATCATGTCGTGCTTGCGGTCCACAAGGTAAATATACCCGTCCTCGTCAACAGTCCCCATGTCTCCTGTGTGCAGCCAGCCGTCTTTGAGAGCTTCCGCGGTTTTATCTGGCATCTTCCAGTACCCCAGCATAATGTTTTTGCCCCGGCCAACGATTTCTCCCACCTCTCCCGGCGCTACCTCACTACCATCTTCCCGTACCACTCGTACCGTAGGTGAATAATGCTCCCGGCCAACCGACTTCAGGCGCCGCACCTTTTCCGGCGGACCCTCGACTACATGGTCCTCCGGCCGCAGGACTGTAAGCACAGGCGACGCTTCAGTCAGCCCGTAGGCTTGCCAGAAAATATTGCCGAATTTCTGTATCATCTTTTTAAGCAATACCGGTGCAATGGGGGACCCCCCATAAGACATTTTTTTAAGGCTGCTCAGGTCAAACTTGTCTAGGCCTGGATGTTCCATGAGCCAATTGTATATTGTCGGAACGGCGACGATATGGGTGCATTTTTCTTTTTCCAGTAGTTCCAGTATTTTGTCCAGCTCGGGCCTTCTCAGTATTGCCGCCTTCCCACCGACAATAAGCACACAAAATACGGGCCACACCGCAGCGTGGAACATAGGAAGGATGATACAGGTAGTGTCATTCTTATCAAACATGTAAGTTAAGGTCAGATCCAGCATAGCGGTCATAAAGCTACGGTGGCTCAGCATAACGCCCTTGGGCCTGCCAGTGGTGCCGCCGGTGTACATCAGAATGGACATCTGGTTTTCATCCACAGCTATTTCCGGGTCGGTTGCGGGGAAGTTTGCCAGCAATTCTTCATAGTTGAGGCAGCCCTCCTCTGGAGCCTCAATGCTGACCAGGATGCCTATGCCCACCTCCCGGGCGACTTCCCCGGCAGTATCTGCATAGCCCTGACCGAAGAAAAGCACCTTCGCCTCGGCATCTTTCAATATAGGTATCAGTTCATTCCTGGCCAGCCTGAAGTTAAGCGGCACCGTCACGCATCCGGCCTTGGCCGCTGCGAAGTATATCTCCACATACTGAGGGCAGTTCTCGGCCAATACGGCGATATGCTTGAAACCGTCAAGTTCCAGGGATAAGAGGTAGTTCGCCAGCCTGTTTACCCTATCATCAAGCTCTTTATAAGTCAGGCGACTTCCCTCAAAAACAATGCACTCCCTGTCCCCGTGCAGTCTGGCTCCTTTTCTGGGGATATCTCCAAGCACTTGCATAATAATAGCTCCCTATAAATTGCCTTTTTCGCCGGCTTGAGTTCTGTTAGAACGACCGGGGTAGCCCCATCCATTCCCCGAGCATGTTCTTTGCCATTTCATCGGCGATAGGGGCAAAAATCATTTGCTTATAGTCCCTGAAGTAACGCTGTATGTCATATTCCATTGTATAGCCCCATCCTCCAAATATTTCCAGACCTTTGATTGCGGCTATTTCCGATGCATAACCCGCCACAATCTTCGACATGGTGCTTTCTACATGCACGGGCTTTCCCTGCTCATAGAGCCAGCAACATTTATATATTAGATTCTTGGCGTTCTCTATGGCGATGGCCATATCCACCAGGTAATGCTGAATAATCTGGAACTGGCCGATGGGCTTCCCAAAGGCGTATCTTTGTAGGGAATAGTCCATGGCATCCTGGAACGCAGCCTTGGCAACGCCCAGGGAGAAAACTGATGTGATTATCCTTTCCGGATTAAGTATTTCCAATAAATGGCTCCACCCTTTGTTCAATTCTCCCAGCACATTTTCTTCAGGTACGCTGACGTTGTCCAGAAAAATCTCGTTGGCCCCGCAGGCATGTATGCCAAGCTTTCTGATCGGTACCACGGTAATCCCCGGCGTTTTGGCGTCAACGATGAAGATGGATAGCGCCCTTGAGCGCTTTGCCGCCTTCAGATCTGTAATGGCAATAACCAGTATGTAGTCCGCTACATGGGCACCGGTTATAAAAACCTTCTGTCCATTCAGGATAAAGCTGTCACCCTGTTTTATGGCGGTAGTCTTGAGCGCCCCTAGAATATCCGTCCCACCGGCGGGTTCTGTCAGGGCCAAACAGAATTTAAGCTGACCGGCGGCAATCCTCGGCAGTAAATCTTTTTTTTGCTCACTGGTGCCAAGTCGGCTGATAATGTCGCCCCCAAAATCCTGGCTTAATCCGGCGCAAAAAGCCACCGCCGTGGAAGCAGTGGCAAGCTCCTCACAGGCTACAATGTAGTCGGTAAAGGTCATACCGGCACCACCATATTCCTTCGGGATTCTAATGCCGAAATACCCCAGTTCAGCTATCTTATCCCAAAGCTCTTGGGGTATAAAGCTGACATTTTCATCAAGCCAGCGAACATATTGCTTCGTCAGTTCTTTTTTACAAAAATTCCTGATTGTGTCCCTTAAAAGCAGCTGCTCTTCAGTAAAGTTGAAGTCCATAGACAATCCTCCACGTTTTGCGTATTAAAGACATGAAAAGCTTGGTAGTGTGTCAAAGAGCTGAGATTTCTCCAGACAGCTCAAGCGGATAAGTATATTTACCCTTCCGAACACTGTCAAGACGTTGTACTCGTCCAGTAGATTAGTGAAACATTGCCTCCTTACTAAATAATGCGACCAATACGTGAACCATCAGCGATAGCATCATACATGTAGCCAGGCTCCCTGTAATCGCCAATTCGATGGACCTCAGGAACCTTCCCCTCCAGGCTTTTCATGAGTTCGGCACCTGGCTGCAAGGGCAAGGCAGTTATTATGGTATCAGCTTCAAGGATCTGCCTCACACCATCCTTGGTGGTGATGACCAGCCCCTCATCTGTTATTTCCTCGTACTTGACCTGAGCCAGCATAGTCGCCCCCTTTTTGTTCAGCCACTTAAAAAGGCGATCTGGATCGTCGGACAGCATCCCCTCTCCCAGTTTCTCAGCGGTATCCACAATGGTTACCTTTCTGCCCCGCTTAACTAGAAACTCAGCCAGCTGACAGCCCTGCAGGGCACCACCTATAATAACTACCCTCTTTCCGACAGGCATCCACAATTTCGTCAGCCGCTCCAGAGTCTTCGGTCCGAAAAACCTTAGATAGGACTTCAGTGTGCGGTGAAGCTTAGCGTTATCGACTACCTTGCGGCGGTTGATCCCAGGTATGGCTAAAATGGTAGGAGCGCCACCAGCAGCCAGTATGAGCACATCCGGCTTAATCTCCTCAATAATGTAGAGATTAACCTCTTCACCTAACCTTATGGTTACTCCCAGCTTGGTAAGCTGGGTTCTGAAGTAGCGAATTATGTCCAGGATACTTTCAAGTTCAACATCCTTTACCATAGCCGCCAAACGCATTAATCCGCCCAATTTAGTCTCTTTCTCATAGAGTATCACTTCATGTCCTCTTAAGGCAGTCACCCTGGCTGCTTCCATTCCTGCCGGCCCACCCCCAGCTATCAACACTTTTTTCTTCTTCTCAGCTGGTTTGATTTCGTACTCTCGCTCTCTCCCCAGAGCGGCATTAATCCGGCACCGAAGAGGCGAGTCTACGAAGGCGCGTATGTGCCAGCAGTAGTTACAGCCCGAGCATGGTGCGATGTCCTCTAGTCTCCCAGCAGCAACCTTGTTGGGCAACTCCGGGTCGGCAAACAGTCGTCTGGTCATACCGATAAAGTCCAGCTTACCCTGTCGCAGAATCTCCTCACCGAGTTTAGGGTCAAGCCTGCAAGCAAGATAAACCGGTACCGAGACTACCTCCTTGACCGCTGCGCCGAGAGGCACTGTAATACCTTTTCCCTTACGGCTCCAGTCAAACTCTTTTACCATCAGTTCCTTTGGAAGTTCGGGGTAGAAGAACCGGTCGGGATGGAGCATACCTGCAAATTCACCGTAGCCAGCGGCTCTTACCTGAATTGCGTCGGCACCGGCCTCTTGCAGTAGCTGCGCGAACCTTTTAGCCTCCTCAAGGGTTGTACCGTTTTCAATACCGTACTCGACGGCGTTAAAAAGGGCAGTAACCGGATAGTCTTTCCCGCAACGCCTTTTGACCTCACGTACGATATTGCACATAAACCGGGCTCTGTTCTCCAGGCTGTCACAGCCATAGGCGTCATGGCGTCTGTTCCAGAAGCGGGAAAGGAAAGCATTGATAAGGTGGTAGTGGGAACCATTTATATCCACACCGTCAAACCCAGCCTTTTGAGCCCGTTCCGCCGCCTTGGCGAACGTATCTATCAGCTCTTCCACCTCAGCAGTTAACAATTCTCTCGTCGGGGTAAATAATCCCGGCGGCAACTCATCTTTGGTAAATGCCGAAGGAGCTATCCGGTCACCCGGTCCATCAGACCACATATTTGATTGATACCAGGGTCCTGAGTGCATCAGCTGCATAAAAAACGGGCAGCCGCGCTTGTGGACCACCTTGACCAATTCACCGTAGCTGGGAATAAACTTATCATCGCTGAGATGTGCCGCGTACCACTGACGCAACGTTCCTCTGGGATATTCAACAGAGCAGTATTCAAAAATGAGTAGGCCGACCCCGCCTTTGGCCATTGTTTCGTAGAAACCTTTCATTGTCTCACCGACAGTACCGTCCTTCTCAATTAAGCCTGTACCCGCGGCGGTCTTTATTATCCGATTCTTTGTACGTACTCGGCCTATGTAACCCGGTTCCATTAGTTTCTCAAATCTGGCGCTACTAGCCATTTATATGCCCCCTTCTTGATATGTCCGATGACGTCGACAGGTATTCATAGGGTTGAAACAGGCATATTGATATAATGGTAATGCTAAGATGGGGTATTTAGGGTTACCATGAGTTGGGGAGGTTAGGCATAGGTTGCAAGTGGCGGTTTGCCACCAAGGAGGAGCAACAATAATGAAAGACCTAATCCTACTACTCATAGTCCCCATAATATTCTGGATAATCCTACTCATTATTCAGAATACACCCTAATAGAATGGCACCCTTGGAGTACCCCATCTTAGCAGTATTTATCATTATATCCTTACTTGCTGTCAGCTGAAGATTTACACTTATCAGCGCAAAGGCACTTTCAGCATGACACTATAGCCATACCCTAAATCCTAGGCTTCGTTCTTCCCAGGCACTTATTTGTATACGCCATATTCCCTGGTGAAGTCGACCATAGCCCTGACATTTTCAGGTTTTGCCTCGTCAGGTATACCTATATCGCCATTTAGTATATAGCCGCCACCCTTACCGACCACATCTATAAGACGTTTGCAATAATCCCTGACATCCTGCGGGCTGCCGATACACATTACTGCGGAAGGCATAAGCCCCATGATGCATACCTTGCCGTCCAGAACCTCCTTGGCCCGGTGCATATCAGTACGCTCAAACCAGTATATTGCCTTTCCCTTCGGTATGTCGGCGATAGTCTCCAAACGTGAAGTGCAATCCCCTTCCCACAGCACAATAGGTACAATGTTCTGGTCAATCAGCGCCAGTATCAACTTTTTCAAAGTGGGCCAGTAGAATGTATCGAACTGCTTGGGGGACATGAACCCATCAATCCCCTTATGCAGGGGTATAAAGCACCTGGGTATGCCTAACATCTGTGCCGTCCCTATGGCAGTATTGATTATGGCTGGCGTTATCTTATCCATGGCTTCAAGGATTTTATCAGGACGCTGGTACATATCAAGCATGACGCCTCTGGTGCCTCTTAATAAGTCCCCTATGTAGTCAAAAGGAGCCCAACCAAAGGCGCTGAACATAGGTGGAAAGCCTAGCCCGGCCATTTCTTTGTCAAACGCTGCGCCTCTGGAAATCATCTTGAAGCTCTCTTGACCAGCCCTGGCCAGCGTTTCTAGAGCCTGGGTAACTTGCGGATTGGCAAACGCCATTGGTAAAATAGCATCCATCGTCAAATAGAAAAGTCCGGGTATATAAGGCAGCATTTTCAACGGCTCCAGTGCTCCCAACACCCTTGGTATATGCGTTCTTAACATATAGTCGGTAGGGTCGGCAATGAAGGCATCGTATTCATCCGCTGTCATATACTCTCCCTCGACATACTGGTAGGTGCTGTTGGCAGAGACTCCGTGGCCAGGCCACTTAAACCGTCTATCGCCGAGCATTTCCAGCAGAGGTCCCGTAGAGACGATGGGGAAGGGGCTCAAGTACACATCAGGGTCAAAATCCACTACTGCTTTTCGGGTGGCTTCTGCCAGCTTATCATAATCATACATGGCTTCCTGACAGGTGAGCCCAGCGTATTTGGCTGCGAAGAAGGTGCAAAATAGTGCTATGGGAACCCTGTCCGGCACCTTCAACTGGACGGCATCATTGAATCTCTTTTCTCTTTCCTGGTAAAGCTCCTCAGGTGTTTTCGCCATTTTTATTTACCTCCTATCCACTGTTTAGCCAGAGATACCGCCGTCATGGCATCCCGGCCGAAGGCATCAGCGCCTGCATACTGTTTTATCTGTTCGTCAATCTGGCTACCACCAATCATGACCTTTACCTTGTCTCGTAAGCCAGCAGCTTTTATGGCTTCTATGGTCTGTTTCATGGAATCGAAAGCCAGCGTCAAAAACCCGCTTAAGCCAACGATAGGGGCACCACTCTCCTTTATCTTTTCCACGAACTTCTGTGCCGGGACATCCACTCCCAGGTCATAAACCTCGAAGCCATTGACATCGAGCATGAAGACGACAATGTCCTTGCCGATGTCATGTATATCACCGGCAACAGTGCCGAAGACAACCTTACCCACACGCTTAATTTTCCCTGCCTTGCTCATCTTCGGCTTAACCATATCGGTTATTTCCTTCAGTATCTCACCGGAGTATATCAGGTCAGGCATGAAATACTCGCTGCTAGCGAAGCGCTTGCCCACGACCTCCATAGCCTTCCTGGCATCTTCCAGAATTTTGAGTGGCTCTTCACCGGCCTTCAGTCTGTCTTCAGCAATCTTAAGCGCCTCTTTTTCCTTCAAATCAGCTAACGCGCTAACTAGGTCTTTAGCCATGTTTCTTTAACCTCCTTAACCTATATTGAGCTTTCTAGCCTGCCAGCGTTGCAATATATTTACCTCGGCGGGCACCTCCCTTGATTTTAATTTTTCTCAATCTTCTTGACCTAAAATAGTGTGAATAGACTAATTGCCAACGATACAGATACTGCATACACTTTGGGGTGGCTGGCCGCCCAGGTTGTGGGTGAGTCCCAACGTTGGGTTCTTTATCTGTCTCGGCCCGGCCTTGCCTTGAAGCTGTTTGTACATCTCATATACCATCCGCAGCCCTGAGGCACCGATAGGGTGGCCAAAGCACTTTAGTCCGCCATCAGGTTGGCAGGGAATCTTCCCATCAAGCTCAAAGAACCCAGCATCAATATCGTCCTTTGCCTTCCCTCTGGGAGATATCATCAGGTCTTCATAAGTAACAAGCTCAGTTATGGAGAAACAGTCATGAACCTCCATCATGCTTATCTCTTGCCGTGGATTCTCTATTCCTGCCTCTTGGTAAGCCTTAATAGCGGCGCGATAGGTTGTCTCCACGTGGGTATAATCGTAACCCGTGTACATCAGACTTTCTCCGGAGTCGGCAGCGACCTGGAGTGCTTTGATATAGACTGGATCAGGCCTGAAGCTTTCTGCTATATCGGCCCGCACCAAAATGGCTGCTGCCGCCCCATCACTTACACCACAGCTATCAAACAAACCGAGAGGCATAGCAATCATGGGGGCATTGAGCACATCTTCCACAGTGATTTCCCTGCGGAGGTGTGCCTTAGGGTTCAAGGCCCCATTATGATGGCTTTTCACAGATATCTTGGCCAGTGTTTTTTTGCCTTCTTCAATGCTGAGCCCATACCGCTTAAAGTATCTGATAGCCATCATGGCAAACATTCCCGGGTTAGGGTTAACCCAGCTCGGGAAAATGACTCTCCCCCTGGTTCCAAGGGACACTATATCTTCGTTGGCCCTTGGGAGACCTCCGAAGCCCAAATCTTTAACCTTCTCTACCCCAAGCGCCAAAGCAATGTCGCAGGCGCCTGAGGCAACAGCGTAGCAGGCACCTCTAATGGCCTCCGTACCACTGGCGCACAGGTTCTCAACACGGGTTACGGGGATAAAGGGTAACTTTAGCGTAGTAGCTAAGGGGAGGGCACTATGGCCTATATTGACCTCGGTGAATTGGTTACCCTGCCAGGCTGCTTGGATATCTTTCTTTTCTATGCCGGCATCCTCAAGAGCCTCTTGAAATGCTTCAACCATTAAGTCCTCAGCACTCTTATCCCACAGCTCTCCAAACTTGGTACACCCCATGCCTATGATGGCAACCTTGTCCTTTATTCCCTCTGGCATTTTTACCACCTCTTATGATTTATCACTCTATTATCGGTATTGCCTTCCAGAAATAGCCATGGATACCGCGAGGTTCGTCGGAATATTTCCTCCGCAAACTCATCTCCACACGCATATCGATATCAATTGCATCCGGCTCACAATCGGTAAACTCAAATACAAATCTTCCTCCGCCGTCGAAGTCTATCATGCCGTATATTAGTGGCGGATTGACAGAAGAGGCCGTGTGATCTGCGGTATAACTGAAAAGAACAGCCCTTTTATCAGAGAAGCAGTAATCTTCCTTCTCATCAACAGCCCCGCAGTCAGGGTTGACGCAAATCCTTTGTGGTGGATATTGGGGAGTGCCGCAATGCTTGCACCGGGAGCCATAAAGTGCCAATATCGTCCTGCGCTCTCTCCATGTTAAAGGTAACTCTGTTTTAGCAGTTTCCTCGTCATACCCTGTATCTACGGGAAGCAAGTTACGGAAGACCAGATATTTTTCATAGATATCAAGTTCTGCCCTCCGGTCCAAGTATTTCTTAAGCCACCGCCTGTCTTTAACCTTGGTTATCTCATCAGTCACTTTGAAGAACAAAGCCTCGGCACCATTGCCATAGCTGGCTACGAGAAGATTATCTCCTGGCTTTGCCTCTTCCAGCATCGCAATAAGTAAAATTAGTGGAGAAGCCGCTCCCGTCTCCCCTATTGAACCTATCAAAGGTTGCTGAATTTGATTTGGTTGAAATCCCAAGTTTTTACATATTGTTGAGTACTGTCTTGCATCAAGGCAAGGGAAAGCCACCCTGGCGAAATCCTTAGCCTCCAGCCCATATTTTTTCATCAAACCGGAAATAGCTTCAGGGATAAATTTGGCATAACCTTCTTCCCTAACGAATCTATTCTCTATAGTCCGTACAAACTTATCATGTTCTGCCCTGCGAAAATCAGGAAAATCACAAGTTATTGAATACGAACCCTCTAAACCAGCAATTACTCCCTTATTGCTCAAAATGAACGCAGCGGCACCGTCACCGAACGTTATTTCCTGAGCGCTACCTGGCTTGCCCAGGCGGCAGTCAGCCCCACATAATAATATATTGTCCGCACTTCTAGCTTTAACGGAGTCACAAGCAGAGAGAAGGGCAACAGTCCCAGACTTGAGGGAATCGGAAAAATCAGCGGTGCGGATGTTCTGACGAAGGTCAAGGGACGTAGCAATTATTGCCGCGGTCTCTCTCTCTCGATATGCTGCCGTGGTTGTGGCAAAATAGACACCGCCTACCTTTGCCCGATTGAATCCCTTCAGTGAATTTATAGCTGCAGCTGCAGCCATGGTGAGACTGTCTTCATCAAAATTGGCTACCGCCTTCTCTCCGGGTAGACTTGCGCTGCTTAGCCAGCCTAGAGCGTTTGAAATGGCTTTACGGTTCAATCGATACCTAGGTAGATATGCTCCACGAGCGGATATGCCTACCATCCTTTTACTACCATGCTTTTACTCCCATATTATTTCCTCCCCATTGATCTTGAATTCTTTATGTCTTGACTCTTCTTACCGAGGGGTCAATCCCCAGCAGCCTAGCCAGATTACCGCCAAATATATTCCTGCGGTCCTCCTTGGTAATCTCCGGGTATCCGTAATCTTTTTGCATGTCTTCCGGGATCTGAAACTCGCGGAAGCCCAGTACCGAGAATTTTATCTGGAAGCCAAACCCCGGGTAATCCGTCCCCCAGATAATTCTGTCCGGCCCTACCCACCGCATGGCTTCACCCAGGATGGTGGCAAACTTCCGCGGGGCACTAAGCGCCCACGGAATCAAAAGGGTGAGGCTAACATGAACGTTCGGATGGCCCATGGCCACCATATTCAGGTCGTCGCAGTAAGGATAGCCCATGTGAAAGGCGACAATTTTCAATTCCGGAAAGTCCCTGGCTACGTCATCCAATTGAATCGGCAGGCTGTGCTTGCTTTTCCCCGGCGGCACCCAGCAGAAACCGGTGTGAATATCAAGGACAATTCCCAGTTCCTGAGCTTTCGCATAAAAAGGCCAAAGGTCGGGGTCGTTTATATACGTGTCCTCGGGCGGGTAAATCTTGAAAATCTTGGCACCTTTTTCCTTGACCCAATACTCTAGTTCCCAGATGGCACCATGTACTCCTCTGTGCTTGATAGGAGAGAGATTGGGCTGGTACATAAAGCGGTCAGGATGTTTTTCCACCGCTTTAGCCATCTCACCGTTTGAGCACCAGCGGCTAGTGTAGCCAGTGGTGTCCATCATAGATTCCGGAAGCAGGCAGGCAATGTCCACCCCGTATTTATCCATGTACTTCAGCAGAAACTCCGGGTCTTTCTGCTTAACCTTCTCATCGGGCTCAAGCCCCTCCATGACATATGATGGCATTCCATAGCCCAGCGCCCTGTCGATATGTTTAATCGCTCCCCACCACATCTTAACCCCCGGAAAGTGATCGATGTGCTCCATGTCTCCGATAAGGTGAGCTTCAGGGTCGATCTTGAAATAATCGTCTTTTTTGAACGTTTTATCCATCATAACCACCTCGATTTTGTTGGTTTATTTGACATATGTTTTGGTCACGGGTTTCTTAAACCCGTGACCAAAGCGTTAACCATTAATAAGGGCCGGGTCCCCTAAAAGGAATAACACTCTTTTCCGGCAACGGGACCTCTTTCTTCCACCACGGTTTGTCCAAAGCGGGAAGTCCAGCCAGACCCCGTGGGAATATGGGCTCGTCTTTCCGACGAGGGCCTATTTTGTACTCGTCCATGGCCCACTCCCTGCCCAAGTTGGGATTATAGGGACACGCAGGGGTTATTAGAGCCAGACAGCGCATCACACATATATAATCACGCTTGCAGCGTACGATATCCTGAGGACAATTTTCAGCCACCTTGTTGGGCCACTCGGGGTCACAGAAAAGCTGCCTGCCCAGGCCGATAATATCGGCCTTACCCTCGGCCAACACGCTTTCAGCCAGTACAGGGTCATGGATCGAGGCACAGATGACCGGAATTTTCAGCGCCCGCTTAAAATCAGCAGCTGCGTCTGGCCAGTGCTTGACTCGCTCCTCATCGGGTGAGAGATGTCCCTCCTCCGGATAGCCGCCACCATCGGACAAGTTAATATAGTCAATGCCCCGCACCTCCAAATCCTGGGCGACTTCAATCATCTCCGCCCGGGTTAGTCCGCCCTCCCAGTGTTCCTCGGCACTGATGCGGCACCCAACAGCCACACCATCGCCTGCAGCATAACGTACCTGTTCGGCGACCTCCAGAAGGAACCGCTTTCGGTTATTCCACGTCCCTCCATACATATCGGTTCTTTTATTCGTAATGGGAGAAAGGAACTCGTGCTCCAGATAGCCGTGTGGGCCGTGTATCTCAATCGCATCAAAACCGGCAGAAACCGCCAGCTGGATGCTACGGGCAAACTCCTTCTCCTCGCTACGTATTTCATCGATGGACATCTCCCGGGTCATCTGCCCAAACATAAATAGACGGGCACGCTCGCTCTTCCGCCTCTGGGCCACCAGAGGGGCGGGTACCTTGTCAGCATATATTTCATAAGGCAATCCGCCAGTGGGTGCCGGGACAAGTTCGTTATGGTCGTCGGTGTGTCCCATCCGGCCGAAGCCTATACTCATCTGCGCCGCTATCTGAGCGCCAAAGTAGTGAACCCTTTCCGTGAGCTGATAAAGGCCCTGCAAATGGCCAGGCCTGAAGCAGTACAGGTTCCGCCCCCAGACGCCCTTAGATGCCATCTTGGTACCTAATATAGCACCGCTGATAATTAGCCCGGCGCCCCCTTTGGCCCGTGCGGCATAATAGGCCAGCAGTTGCTCCGTCGCCTCGCCGTTTGCGCCCGACATGGTCTCATTCATGGGCGATAGGGCAATGCAATTTTTAAGTTCCACGGGACCTATCTTGATCGGTGAAAGTAGGTGTTTAAACGGATGTTTTTTTGTAGTGTCAGCCATTTAATTTATATTTCCCCCTTATTAATAGTAATGAGTACAACTAGATTTCTGCCAATGCCAATCCTATTATTTTGCTGCCTTTTTCATCTTTTCTTCTCCTCTCACTTTCTAGCATTTTCGTAGTTTCTTATTTCGAATTATGCACCTATGTTTCTCTATATGATTCATTCTTTTATCACATACTCCTATAAAATGTCAAGCCTAACTTGGACTGCACCCCTATAAGAAGTATGCAGCTTCAAGGATGACTACAAATTTTCACCGCCGCTTAAAAATATTTGAAATAAAAGCACTTGACACATGTCAGTAAATATGGTATTAAGTAGCCAAATAAGGAACATATATGCAAGATTCGAAACAAGAAACGATGAAATCACTTACAAAGGCATTAGATATTCTAGATTTGTTTTTAGATAACCAAGGTGAGATGGCTCTATCTGGAATTGCCAAATTGTCAGGGCTAAATAAAACTACTGTTAGCCGGATTGTCTCGACATTAGTAAAGCATGGCTATTTAAAACAGAGAGAAAAAAGAGGTAAATATTCACTCGGGACAATATATCTAAGTTTTAGTGGGGTTGTCAAAAGCAAACTGCAACTCAGAAGCATAGTCATTCCTTATTTAACTAAACTAAGCCAGCAGACACATGAGTCAGTCCTTATCGCTTATGGGAATGGAAGTGAAGAAGTATTCACTGAAACATTCCAAGACACATCCCAATCAAACAGTGAAAGTATGTTAAGAATAGTCCCTGTGGAAGGAACCAGAATGCCTCTACATAGCCCCTCCACGGGGAAAATATTACTGGCCTATATGTCTGATGAAGAATTGGAGAGATATTTTAGCAACAAGCCTCTCAAGCGCTATACACCTAACACAATTATGAATATAAACGATATGAGAAATCATCTGATAATCGTTAAACAAGAAGGAGTAGCTTTCGATGATGAGGAATTCGCTCTTGGTATAAGGGGCGTGGCGGCAGGACTAAGAGATAGTAACGACAAGATAGTTGGCTCTATTGCCGTGGTAGCCCCTTCAGTTCGCCTGACACGTGCCAAAATGCGAGAGCTGGCACCCGATGTTAAAAGTTGCGCCGAGGAAATCTCTGGAGAGCTAGGATTCAGAGGTTAACATCCGTGGAATGACCTGAACCTGCACTGGAGCGTGCCCAAAGAGGCAAGAAACATAAAGAAGGTGACGAATACCAAGACAAAAACATAAATCACTAATAAATGAGGAAAGACTAAAAAGGAGGTTTTGAGATGTAGTAGAATACAATACCTGGGGGGAAGGCAACAAATCATTTTTAAAAGGAGGATGCAATGAAAAGCAAGAGAATCATTACGGTCGGCAGTTTATGTCTTATACTAATGCTTGTGGCAATATCTGCGGTCATGGCCTGCGCGCCTTCACCACCGCCAGAAGCAAAGACGCTAAAGATAGGCGCCATTTATTCATTAACTGGCCTTGGTTCCGAAATAGAAACCATCTGTTTGAACGGGAGCGAGCTATGTAAAGATTGGATCAACGAGAAGGGCGGGATAACCATCAACGGGGAGAAGTATCTTATTGACCTGATTGTTGAGGACCAAAAAGGTGTTGTCGATGGGGCGGTGGCGGCAGCCATCAAGCTGGTTGAGCAGGACCAGGTGAAGTTTATTGTTGGTCAGGTTGTGCCAGACGTGGTCATAGCGGCAGCTTCAGTCACCGAGCCGGCGAAGGTGCTACGTTCTATAGTTTGGGGAGGTGGCATACCAGGCACACTGAATCCGGATACACCTTACAGTTTCAGACCCGTCGTGTGCGGTGCTGAGGTGATCCCAGTTAATTACGATTATCTGGTCGATACCTACCCGAATGTAAAAACTGTAGCTCTTACGAATCCAGACGAACCTGGCGGGCAGTTTTTCATGCATATATCGCGGGACGTGGAGGCTCCGAAACATGGCCTTACAGTAGTGGCTGCCGAGTTCCACGATCCTCAAGAGCAACAGGATTTCTATCCGGTATTGACCAAGCTACTAGCCGCCAAGCCGGATGCCTTGGATATTGGCACAGGGTTTCCAATACCCTATGGACTTATGTTGAAACAGGCGCGTGAGCTGGGCTTCACCGGCCCGGTTTTCGGTTGCGCACCAGTGGAACTCTACACAATTTTAGATATAGCCGGCAAAGAATATTGCTATGACTACTTTAACGGCTCTATGGACATCGAGAGTCCTAACGTGCCCCCTATGATAAAAGAGGAGAAACAGCGCTGGGAAGCCAAATACGGAACAAGATATATGTTTGAATCTTTCCAGGGTTGGGATGCCTTGTGGTGTCTGACACAGGCTATTGAGAAAGCACAGAGCCTTGACCCCACCGCGGTGAAGACAGCCTGGGAGAACATGTCCAGCATCGAAACAAGCTATGGAACCGGGCACATGGGAGGTTTGCAGACCTATGGGGTAAACCACCTGGTAGTCAGGCAGTGCCCTATCAGCGAGTTTGTGAATGGGGAAGTGAAACTCATTAAGTGGTATGTGCCGGAAATTCCGTAAACAGCGGCTAGTGTAAAGGCTTGTTCAAACCCGGAAGCTGAGTGAAAGCTTGACAGGAAAATTAAAGGCAAACGGGAGAGGAGGGTTTGCTTTAGGTGCGTTGCTTCCTCTCCCATGTGAGGGTTTGTTTTTGGTTATTCACTAAGAACAACGCTGTAGCGAGGAGCA
>JAPLHH010000272.1 GCA_026389735.1 Chloroflexota bacterium
GTGAGCATCTACTCATGTAGCGGCGAGGCTTTAGCCTCGCCGATGCGACCTTAAAAGGTCGCAACTACATTAAAAATATATTGTTAGCACACTTTAATATAGTAACGACGTGCGGAAGTAGTTCAGCGGTAGAACGCCTCCTTGCCAAGGAGGAGGTCGCGAGTTCGAATCTCGTCTTCCGCTCCAGTGGCGACGTAGCCAAGTGGCAAGGCGGGGGTCTGCAAAACCCCTATTCAGCGGTTCAACTCCGCTCGCCGCCTCCATTTTTTGCCGAGGTGGCGGAATGGCAGACGCGGCGGACTTAAAATCCGCTCTCCACAAGGAGGTGTGGGTTCGAGTCCCTCCCTCGGCACTGCTATCTCGATTTCTTAGCTATGACTGTTGCTATCGCCTGCTGAATGGCTTCGGCGGTCAGGCCGTTTTTCTGGAGGAGCTCGTCGGGCTTGCCTGATTTGGCGTAGATATCATTGATGCCGATGAAGCTCATGGGCACCGGCTTTTCCCGGGCTACCACCTGAGCCACCCGGCTGCCCAGACCACCGTGAAGTAGATGTTCCTCGGCAACCACGATGGCCCCCGTCTGCGTCGCTGCTGCAATAATAGCCGGCTCATCCAGCGGCTTCAGTGTGGGCATGTTTAGCACCCGGCAGTCCACACCTTTAGACGCCAGACTTTTAGCGGCTTCCAAAGCCTTAGACACCATTATGCCGCAGGCAATAACGGTGGCATCTTTACCGTCTCGTAACGTCACCGCTTTGCCTAAATTGAATCGATAACCATCGGTATTAACTGCCGGGAACTTGGGACGGCCCAGCCTGACATAGAAAGGTCCGATTGTAGCGGCGGCGGCTCTTACAGCTTCAGCCGCCTCGATGCCATCGGCCGGCACGACGACATTAAACCCGGGCAGTGAGCAATACAGCGCCAGGTCTTCTATGGCATGATGCGAGGCGCCATCCTCTCCCACGGTGATGCCACCGTGCGTAGCTACAACCTTCACATTAAGCTTCGGCTGGGCAATGCATACTCTGACCTGGTCAAAGCAGCGGCAGGCGGCAAAAACAGCAAAGGTGCTGACAAATGGTATCTTCCCCGAGGCGGCAAAGCCGCCGGCAATACTCATCATGTTCTGCTCTTCTAACCCGCATTGGAAAAACCGCTCAGGGAATTGCTCGGCGAAATATTTGGTCATCGTCGACCGCGACAGGTCGGCATCGAGTACAACTATATCTTTATATTGCTCACCCAGCTCCACCAGGACTTTGCCGTAAGCTTCGCGGGTGGATAACTCCGCGTAGGCCGTCATGCCAGCTCCTTTAAGGCTATTTCAGTTTCCTGCGGGGTGGGCGCTTTGCCGTGAAAATCCACGTTTCCCTCCATGAAGCTCACACCTTTGCCCTTAATCGTGTGAGCGATGATTACCGTTGGCTTTCCTTTTACTTCTCTGGCTTTTTTCAAAGCCTTCATAATCTCTCCCATGTCATGCCCGTTTATTTCAAGTACATGCCAGTTGAAGGCACGCCATTTATCGGTCAGCGGCTCAATGCCCATGATGTCACAAACCCGGCCGTCAAGCTGCAGGTCATTGTGGTCAACAATAGCCGTAAGATTATCTACCCTATGATGTGGGGCAAACATAGCTGCTTCCCAGACCTGCCCTTCTTCACATTCCCCATCGCCGAGAAGGACATATACGTGATAATCACGCTTATCAAGCCTGCCAGCCAGGGCAATGCCGATGCCGTAAGATAAGCCCTGCCCCAGAGAGCCGGCCGACATCTCTAGCCCAGGGGTCAATGTCCTATCGGTATGCCCCTGAAGGCGACTGCCTAGCTTTCTCAGCGTGGAGAGTTCTTCCACGGGGAAGTAGCCGCATTCAGCCAGGGCAGCATACAGTATGGGGGCGGCATGCCCTTTGCTCAGCACAAATCGGTCGCGGTCAGGCCACTGCGGGTTCTTGGGGTCATGGCGCATGACTTTGAAGTACAAGGCAGTGACGATGTCGGCGGCAGAAAGAGAGCCACCGGGATGGCCGCTGCCCGCCGTAGCTATCATGGTGATGACGTCACGACGCAGCCGTTTGGCCATCTTCTCCAGCTCAGGGATGGGTAAATCGAAACTAGCTTTTGTTCGTGAGTCAGCCATAGGTGCCATGCCTCAATGGATTACCAATTATAGGTCAGTTAACCATTTATGTCTATACACGGGGCGGGTGTCTATTGTCATCGCGAGGAGCGTGAGCGACGTGGCGATCTCAATGAAGGCGGACATGGGTGCTGTGCAGAGATTGCCACGCTTTGCTCGCAATGACAACTGAAATGTAGTTGCGACCTTTTAAGGTCGCATTGGCGAGGCTAAAGCCTCGCCGCTACATCTCAATGGAAAAAACGCTATGGTTTCTGGTTGAGAATATCAGGTTCCTCAACTATAATGCTTGAGGTGATTATAGATTTCCATACCCATGTGGTGCCGCCGGCAATAAAGGAAAAGCGCGATAAATACCTCGGCCGCGATGCCTGCTTTTCCCTGCTCTATGCTGAACCCAAAGCCAGGCTAATTACCGCTGAAGAGCTCATCACGGCCATGGATGAATATGAAATCGATAAGTCGGTAATCCTAAACCTGGGCTGGACGAGCCACGAGCTCTGTGTTGAGACCAACGATTACATACTAGAATCCATAGACCGTTTCCCAAAGCGGCTCATCGGCTTCTGCGTCATACAGCCTCTAGCTGGCGATGAAGCTATAATAGAGATGCAGCGATGTGCCCGAAATGGAGCCAAAGGCATCGGCGAGATGAGGCCGGATATTCAAGGTTTCGACTTCAAAGATAACTCGGTGATGAAACCCATCATAGAAGCGATTATCGAACATGGCTTGATTTTCCTGACCCATGCCTCCGAGCCGGTGGGACATCAGTACTTCGGCAAAGGGAAGATTACGCCCGAACTCATTTATCCTCTTATCGTAAATTTCCCCGATTTGAAGCTAGTATGTGCTCACTGGGGAGGCGGCCTGCCCTTTTATGCCTTGATGCCCGAAGTAGGCGAGGCATTGGACAATGTTTACTTCGATACCGCCGCCACTCCATTCCTGTACAAACCCCAGATTTTTAAGCAGGTAGCTGATATTATAGGCTCCGACAAAATCCTTTTCGGCAGTGATTATCCGCTTCTATCGCCGAAGCGGATAATAGACCAGCTCGAGTCTGTCGGGTTTAGCCGGCAAGACAGAGCTAAGATTCTCGGAGGCAATGCAAAAAGACTGCTGTCCCTATAATATTCAGGTCGTACTTCTGCGAGGTGGTAAAAAGAATTGAGTGACCAGACAATCCGGTCTTTCATTGCCATTGAATTGCCTGAAACGGTCAAAACAGGGTTACAACAGCTTCAAACAGAGTTGACATTACCTCAGTATAGCTTTGTGAAATGTGTAGCACCCGAAGGCATTCATCTTACGCTAAAATTCCTGGGTAATATATCGGCTCAGAAAGTGACCGAGATAACCAGGGTTATGGAACAGGCCAGCCAGGTAGTTAGTCCATTTCAGCTACATATCACTGAAGTCGGTGCCTTTCCTAATATGAGGCGACCACGTGTCCTATGGGTAGGCATAAAGGGTGAGGTGGATAAACTTGTGGGCTGGCAGCAGCGTATCGACATGGGGCTTGTCCCGCTGGGCTTCGCCAAAGAAGCGCGACCGTTTACGCCGCATTTAACCTTAGCCCGTCTGCGAGAAAATTGTTCACCCGGGGACAGACTAAATTTCGGCGAAATGTTTGCCAAGGCACATGTTGAGGTCGATTATAATTTTACCGTAAGCAGCCTCAATCTGAT
>JAPLHH010000053.1 GCA_026389735.1 Chloroflexota bacterium
GGTCGCAGTAGAATCCTTCCCTCGACTGTAAAGTTCAAGCAACTTTATGTAATAATCCATATCAAAGACAGTACCATTTATTTTCACCACAGGCTGATGGAGCGGTTTAACTTGCTCATCGTAATATCCATAGCCAATATAGCCCACAATCAAAGCAAAGAAGAGGATTCCAACAGTGACTATGATACGCTGGATACGTTGCTGGCGTTGCCACTTAGATAACTGGCGCTTAGTAGGTGGCCGTTTCAATTCGGTTCTCTTCTGCTTCTTAGCCAAAGTCCAATTCCCTTTCTTGACTGAATATGGCTTAAGCTAGATTTACTTTGTCTCAATTAGCCACTTATGATAACATATTGATTGAGGCAAAGCCACGGGGTGTAGCGCAGCCTGGTAGCGCACCTGAATGGGGTTCAGGTGGTCGCCGGTTCAAATCCGGCCACCCCGACCATAAATACAAAATTCGGTGCTTAGACCACCTGAGTCACTCAGGAATTCCCAGGTGGCCAAATATAGTATAAACCACCTGAGTAGAAAAAAATAGAGGGCGGGTCCGCAAAATGAGTAATGGTTCAAGTAATCAAATTCGAAGCACCGCCCGGGACATCTCTGAAGTCCTTGACCAAAGGATTTGTGCTCACAAAACGGACAGAGGGAAAAAGTCCAAGAACAGTTGAATACTACCAAGAAAATCTCGAACGCTTTCTTTGGTATGTTGAAAAGCAGGGCTGGCCTGATGACATCAGATTGCTCACGGAATGGCAAATTAGGGAATTTCTGGGCTATGTAGCCACTGCAACAGAGCGGTGGGGACTCAAAGGGAACGGCTCTGAAACCTCGGAACGCAAAGCCTCATATTCCACCGTCCACCACTACTTCGTTGTCCTGTCCTGTTTTTCAGTCTGGAAAGTCTTGCCAAGTTGGCAGATTACGCTGGAGAGGTGTCATTGCTACTGGCTTGAGAAAATAAGGAAGGATCTGCGCAAACTGGAATAGAACAGCCCCAAAATGGGTTTTTGGTAATGTAGAATATCTTAGAAGGAAAAGGAGATAGTATGAGAAAAATCGATACTGAAGCCCATTTCTATACCAAGGAGTATCACGACTACTTGTTTACCAGAAAAAAACCACCCCGTGAGGAGTTATATAAGGGGTATATCAGGCTGTTGTACGCACCTAATGTATGGGAACCGCATGGAGCTGCGATTGAAGATAAGCTCCTTGACTTGGCTGAAGGCAGACTGAGAGACATGGACAAAGCTGGCATCGATATGCAGGTACTTAGCCTATCTGCTCCTGGCTGCGAACTATTCAGCCCGATCAATGGCACTATGTGGGCTCAAAAGACGAACGACGCTTTGGCTGAAGCAATCGAAAAATACCCTGACAGATTTGTTGGTATGGCTGCCATGGCACCCCAGAATCCCGAAGAAGCAACCAAGGAATTGGAACGAGCTGTTAAACAACTTGGGTTCAAGGGAGCTAAACTGAACTCTAACGCGGGAGGAGCATATCTGGATGATAGAAAGTTCTGGCCAATTTTTGAAATGGCAGAGAAGCTGGATGTGCCCGTATACCTTCATCCAAGTGTGCCAAGTCCCTCACTAGCAAAGCCACTTGCCGACTATGGTTTCGCTCTATGTGGCCCTGCATTGGGTTTTACTATTGAAACCGCAGTACATACCATGCGCCTGATTTACAGCGGTATATTCGATAAATACCCTGGTTTAAAGATGATATTAGGACATTTGGGAGAGGGTTTGATTCACTGGTTCTACCGTATAGACTTCAGCTATAAAAAGGTCTGGATGGATGAAGAAGTCCGCCCTAAGATCAAGAAAGCCCCTAGCCAGTACATTAAGGATAATTTCACCATAACAACAAGCGGTATTAACGCCATACCGCCATTTCTAAACGTGTATCTTGAAATAGGTGCTGATAAGATGATGTTCTCCGCAGATTACCCATACGAAAGTAGCGATGAGTCAGCGAGCTTCATTGAACAGGTACCTATCTCTGACAGTGACAAGGAAAAGATCATGCACCTGAATGCAGAGAGGCTCTTTAAGATACATTAAATAGCAACTGAATTGGGATAAATGAAACGAAAGTAAATCGATGCCGGCACCTATATGGTTTCTCGGGGACTTTCCCTCTAGCGAATAGACATGATCTAGCTCATCTTCGGAAAATCTTTATCAGGTTGTCGGTGGTTGTTACCCAACCAAAGCAGAGCTTGATGTTAGCGACGGTAGCTTTGAAAGTAAATGATGGTCCAGCGGCTGCAGTTGCATCCGAAACAAGAATAGGGAAATAATCGAGGTAACAAGCATCTCTTATAGCAGCCTCTACACAGATATTGGTAGCTATTCCCACAAAGGCTAAATATTTGATGTTGTGGGATTTTAGAACTGTATCCAGATTTGTCCCAAAGAAAGCGCTATATCTTGGCTTTACCACGACGCTCTCACCTTGATGAGGCTCCAAGTCTTTAACAATCTCGGCACCCCAAGTACCACTGATGATGAATCTGTCTCGCCATGTAGGGTCCTCGCGGTACCTGCGAAGGTGAATAGTATTCCAATAGCCAGAATCTGGGCCACCAGCCTCATGTAAATCTGGAGAGAGGTGATGGACGACATATATTACTCTAACGCCTATTGCACGTGCCGCCTCGCTTATTTTCTTTATAGGGTCTATGATTCTTTGACCCTTGGAAATATCCTCTCCGGATAGTTCAAACATCCCCCCCTTGCTTACAAAGGCGTTCTGCATATCAATCACCGCTATAGCCATTCTCTTGAGCTCTACTCGTAGCAGTTCCGGTTCTGCCTGAAGTATCGCCTCATTTTTCACAGAATCTATTTCTGGCATTAAATGAAACCTCTCTCTTTGGGGAATTTTTCATCTATTGAAGATGCTAAGTACCTCATCTTTTGGTTGCCCACACCTATCCTCCAGTGACGAGTGGCATAAGGACTACCTCGTCCCCATCCCTCAATTGGGTCTTCATATCATTCAGGATGCTATGGTATTGACCATTTACCAGGATGTGTATCTCTTCTGTCTTGCTCAACTCATTACGAAAGTCTGCGCCATATTCTTTGCTCAGATGGTCGAGCAAGTCAGCCAACTGAGCCCCTTCATTTAGAGGAACTATCCGGTCGTGTGTAGCCAGTTCGCGGAATCTGCCGAAAAACAGCACCCTGATATCCATGCTACTGCTTTGAAGCAAAATCTAATCCGAGCTCTTTTAGCTTGGCTTTGGAGGGAACGCCAGTGTCTACATCCCAACCCCGTGCCTTGTAGTAGTCTGGCAGCAGGAGGTTCTCCTCGAATACTTGACCTGCTGATGGGCCGGCTGGCATGGGTTCCTCGGTCATGCGTTTGGGGAAAACATCATCCTTACGACCCAGACCCTCTCTAATATTAAACATTCGTTCCAGGTTGATAATTCTCTCCCCCACCTTCCACAAATAGTCGGGGGCAGCAAAATCATCAACGCCGGTAGCCGCCAATAAAAGCTTACCGTATAGTTCGGGTGTCATACCAATCATAACGACGAGAAAGTTGCACAGAATGCCTGTGTTCATCATAGCCGTGATGTCCTGATTGTATTTGGTTAATTCACCCTTGCCCTCCACGGCAAACCGGTTAACGGCTCTCGGGACGGGAATGTTAAAGATCTCCTGGTTACCATAGCCAGCATTATGATCAGCACCCAGGCTTATTGTGAGCAGGTTGAGCCCGTGGGCTTTAGCACCTCGCGGGTGATAGGCGGGGATTTCTAGCCCTTTTACCTGCATAGCATATTGTTCTGCACCCTTACCAATGCGACAGGCTGCTTCACGCGTCCCCTCAGCCAACAGGTTGCCAATGCCCTGCCTGTAGGCAATTTTTCTGACCAAATGCAGAATTGGCTCCTTATTGCCAAAGGTGAGCTCAAAACCATCGGTATCTGCTTTGGAAATGATCCCCCGCTCATAAAGTTCATAGGCAAAACCGATAGTATTACCCGTGGAGATGCTATCCAGCCCCAAATCATCACACAGCTTATCAGCAGCAATTGTCAGACCAATATCCGGCGTTACTGCTGGACCGGTGAAAGCCCACGCAGTCTCGTATTCCGGCCCTTCAGTCCACGCCCCCTGATATTCGCCTTCGTTTACCTTGGCGATACTTACACAATGGACCATGCAGTGATAGCAGCCCGTCTTTCTTACTCGAAGCTTGTCATATTCAGAAGCTTCTATCTTTTCCCAATGAGGCAAGACGCCTTCTTGGAAATTCCGAGTAGGAAACATGCCCAGAATGTTGGTGAACTCAGGTTCCTGCGTGCCTATCACAGAATGTCTTTTCAAAGGCTTGTTATTTTGAATTAGCTGGATATGTTCTTTCACTGCCGCTTGAAAGGCCTCAGGATCGGCCAGGTTTACGTCTTCATTGCCTCTGACAGCTATAGCCTTCAATTTCTTGGCACCCATAACAGCACCACCACCACCACGGCCGGCAGCACGCCGGTCTGTTATTATTGCAGCGTATTTCACAAGGTGCTCACCTGCAGGTCCTATGCAGGCAATCCTGATGTGGGGGTCATGCAGTTCATCCCGAATAAGGGCTTGAGTGTCGTCACAATCCAGCCCCCAGAGGTAAGCAGCATTACGCAATTCGTATTTTCCATCGTGAACCCAGAGGTAGACTGGTTGGTCGGCTACTCCCTCGATGATGATAATGTCAAAGCCGGCAGCCTTCTGCTCTGGAGCAAAGTGCCCGCCAGCGGAAGAAGTGAAATACGCTCCAGTCAGAGGAGACTTGAAGGTGACCTTCCACCGATGGAAGGATTGCGCACTAGTTCTGGTTATCGGACCAGTTAGGGAGATGAGCTCATTTTCTTCACCGAGAGGATCAATACCTGGCTTCAAATCATCATACAGAAGCTTAGCGCCGAAGCCCCGCCCCCCGATATAGTCATGTATTAGGTCTTCACTCAGCGTTTCTTCATTAAAAGTGCGTCCAGTTAAGTTAACGCGTAGGACGCGGTTTTTGTAGCCCCCCAACTTAGTTCTAGTTCTCATGTTCAATTCTCCCTATATAATTTCTAAATGAACCAAATGAAAAATAATATTTACCTCTTATCCCGCAGGCTGCAAGCGCATTTTTTAGGCAGGATGAGGCTGTAGTAAAAAACGTAGCCCCACCCTGCCATTGGTTTACTTATGGGATTGGGAATTGGAACTTGCCTGTAGCAGGCAGGGAGTCAAAATTGGAGTAGACGATTTTCAGCTCCCAGCCATATGGTGTGTTAGTCTTGAACCATTGCCCGAAGAAGACCGGTATCCGGCTGAACTGGTTTTCATCATACTTTACGCGGCCCATCATTGTCTTCATATCGGTCGCCGCCAGAGCTTGATTGACCTTGTCACCGTCAAGAGACCCAGCCCTTTGAATGGCATCTATCAGGGTTTGGGCTGACATATAGCCCCAGGCGATTCCGAAGTTTAGCGGTTGATTCTTTTCTTTGGTCCATCGCTCGAAGAGAGATTGCGGAGTTGTATCTCCAATTCCTGGACAATCTTTGATCGCTGGATCCCAGAATGTTTCCACACCTACACCATTCGGCAGGTCACCTCCCCAGGATTTTACATCCGTATAGTAGAGAGGGGCTCTACCAACCATGACTATCTTAGGCTTTAATCCCATTGAGCGGGCCTGCCTGTACAATGTCGCGAAATTAGGGGAAGGACAGTTACCCCACAGGATATCGCAGTTATTATTCTTCCACTCGTTGATTATGGATGAATAGTCAGTAGTTTCCATTGGGAAAAGGCCCAACTTTTTATCACTACCTATAGGTTCAAATCCATTCTCTTTGAGTGCTCCACCAAATATTTCGTACCAGACTAAGCCGTCCGGGTCATTAGAGGCAAAGAGGCCCACTTTCTTATTGGTTTGATTAGCATATTGACCTAAGACATCAAACCATGTACCTAGCACGGTATATCCCGGTTTAGCCCGGAAATCCCCTGCTGGAGCTGGGGTAGCTATGGCGAACCCCGTTGCCCAGGTGTAGTTCCATGATGGCGAAGCACCTGACCGCATCTCCAGCCAGGGCTCCATAACAGAACTCCCTATAACTTGTGGGATCTTGTACTGATTGGCTATTTTGGCCGTGCCAATATGCATTGGCGGAGGTTCATTGTGGGAGATTAAAAAATTTACTTTATCGCGGAGCACCATATCTTGTGCTAGAGGCCCTGACCTTATGGGGTCGCTCTGGGTATCAGTAACGATAAGATTGATAGGCAATTTACGCCCTAACTCTTGTACATTTACCCCGCCCTGTTTGTTGATGTCATCGAAAGCTGCTTTGAGCCCAAATACACCGCCGTCAGCGAAGGCTCCATACATGCCGGTTAACGATGCAGCACAGCCGACCTTAATCTCGCTTGGTCCTCCCGCTGGCGCTGTTGGTGCACACCCGCTTAAGAGCAGGCCAACTATAAGTGCGATTACTAAAGGAACTAGTAAAAATTTCTTCATTTGATAATCCTCCTATTTTAATTTATTTTCCTTTCCATCGGGCATCAGCATTTTTCTCGAATAACTTGGGTAGGAACTTCTCGAAGTTCTGGCTTTCTTCCCGAACATGAGTGAACCAAACCTTATAACCCTTTTCGGTCATGATACCCGTCTTTTTCAGTAATTGGGCGTTTTGCCTTTTGCTTTTGGAGCCAAGGGTAAGGTTACTGAACACTCTGGTACCTCCTGGCATGACCTCCATTCTGTGGTATACCCGCAGAGGAAATTCCTTCTGGCGAAACACTTCTAAGATAACGGCTTTTGTCTCATCTAAGTCGGCCTCCAAAACTTCAGCTATGGTCTCAACCATAGGACCGCTTTCTGGCTGCTCCTTGATGTAGTAGATAGAGCCTACACCGCAATCTGCCGGTTGTGAAAGAACCTGGAAATCAATATGGGTGGGATGCCACATCAGATATCTCTCCTTATTCCTATTGAGGAAGTACCACAGCATCATCCTTGGGGTTACTCCTTTAACCTCGTCGATGCAGGTCATTTCTATCTTGCCGTCATCAATGATTCTGACCTTGGTGTCCTTCATTAGACTTAATTCTTTGAAGAAAGGCATAAAACTTCTCCTACTTCGAGTTTCTGATACTCATGGACGATTCAGGCATACCTCTCACTTTACCAATGCCCATTCATAACGCATCACCCCCTTTACCTTATGAGGCTGTTTAATTCTGAATTGAGCCTCGATTTTTTAGCACTTTTAGAGACCCTTCATCCCCAACTAAAATCACGTTACATAGCTTCAATTTCATCTCTGAACTGCTGAAGCATTGACGCTGTCAATTAAACATCCTCAATTGTTTAGCATTTTGACAATGTCAGAAGGGATTGGGACATGAGCCAAGACAGTGGAATTTATCGGGAGCATCACTGAGATTATATATGGTGACAGTGTAAAGTGTACTATTTTACTTCGTTCTTCCCACTTCCCACGATACCCTTTCTGTGTTTAACTTTATCAGTCTGACAATAAAAAGTCAACGCAAGGTGACCTTACCCCCGTAAACTAGGCCGAGTATAATTAGAGTCTTCCGGTAATAAAAAAGGAGGAGGACTCGTTATGGCACGCCGGAGACACAGAGAAGAACAGATCATCGGCATACTCAGGGAGGCCGAAGCAGGTGCCAGTGTTGGCGATCTCTGCCGTAAGTACGGTATCAGCAACGCAACCTATTACAAC
>JAPLHH010000096.1 GCA_026389735.1 Chloroflexota bacterium
GGAGACGAGCATGGCACTGATTAGGAGACTATGATAGGTGGAAACTGATAGGCAAGTTAAATTACAGATTGACAACCTCTCGCTTAGCTTTGGCGGTGTCAGTGCCCTTGTTGACGTGAGCATGGACATCAGGGATAAAGAGATACTGGCTATCATCGGACCTAATGGTGCCGGCAAGACCGCTCTCCTCAACTGCATAAATGGCTTCTACAAGCCTCAAAAAGGTGAGATATATTACGATGGGCAAAGAATTACCCGAATGCGCCCGGATAAGTTGGCTAAACTCGGCATTGCCAGAACCTTTCAGAATATCGAACTGTACACTGGGCTAAGCACTCAAGATAACATTATGGCTGCCCGACACGTGCTAATGAAGGAAAACTTCATTGCTGGTGCGTTATACTTTGGTTGGGCACATAAGGAGGAAATCGAGCACCGCCAGACTGTAGAGGAGATTATTGACTTCTTAGAAATACAGCCAATTAGAAAGAAGGTAGTTGGCGTTTTGCCCTACGGGATGCGAAAAAGGGTCGAGCTAGGAAGAGCATTAGCTCTGGAACCGAAGGTACTGCTTCTTGACGAGCCTATGGCAGGGATGAACCTGGAGGAAAAGGAGGATATCGCCCGATTCATAATTGATGTATTTGAAGGGCAGGGGGCTACCTATCCCAATACACCTGTTCTGAGGGATGGGATTAGATGTGTCGTCCTTGTTGAACATGATATGGGGGTGGTTATGGACATCGCCGATAGGATTATTGTCCTCGATTTTGGGCGCAAAATTGCTGAAGGAACCCCGGCCGAAATTAAGACTAACCCTGAGGTTATCAGTGCTTACCTAGGGCCGGAAATATAGGCATTGACAGAACAAAAGGCTAAGGTGGATTAGACAAAATGCTGCAAGTAAACAATATTGAAGTTATCTATATGAATATTATTCAGGTGCTACGAGGCGTATCACTAGAGGTAGGTGACGGCAGAATCGTCGCCCTACTCGGCGCTAATGGCGCGGGCAAGACTACCACACTAAAGGCAATATCAGGGCTGCTAAAGACAGAAGAGGGCGAGGTAGCCGACGGCAGTATTGATTTCGATGGTAAGAGGATAGATAGGTATAGTCCCGAAGATATTGCTGCCATGGGCATAAGCCAGGTTATGGAAGGGCGAAGGGTTCTTGGGCATCTTAGTGTTGAGGAGAACTTGCTGGTATTTGCTTACCTTCGTAAAGACCGGGGGCAAGTCAAAAAAGACATAGGTATGGTTTTTGAATACTTCCCTAGGATTAAAGACTTCCGCCACCGGACAAGCGGCTATCTGTCTGGCGGTGAACAACAGATGTTGGTGATAGGACGGGCACTTATGACACGTCCTAAGCTTGTGCTTCTGGATGAGCCTTCACTCGGTCTTGCCCCATTGGTGGTGCAAGAAATCTACGAAATTATCCATAAAATCAATGCTGAGCAAAAGATGGCAATCCTACTGGTGGAGCAAAATGCCAGAGCTGCCCTTAGTATTGCTGATTATGGTTATGTTTTGGAGAATGGCAGGGTAGTTCTGAGTGGGCCGGCTGAGATGTTAAGGGATAATGATGATGTTCAAGAATTCTATATGGGGCTATCGACTGTGGGCTCCAAAAGGAGCTATCGTGAAGTTAAGCACTACCGGCGAAGGAAGCGGTGGCTTGCTTAAAAGAGTGGGGCAATGACTACTGAGATAGAGCAGGTCTATAGAGAAAAGGGTGATACCTGGCCCAAGATACTCAAATATAACTATGAAAAGTATGGTGATAACCATATAGCCATGCGCCATAAGCACTACGGTGTCTGGCAGTCTTATACATGGAAGGAATACTATCTCAATGTCAAGTATCTGGCACTTGGTTTACTGTCCTTGGGCTTTGAACCTGGAGATAAGGTTCTTATTATTGGGGACAATGCCCCACAGTGGTATTATGCTGAGCTGGCTGCCCAGGCTAACCATGGGGCTTCAGTGGGGGCCTATTCAGCTCTGCTTCCCTCGGAGATAAAATACATTGCCGAAAATTCCGAGGCTAGATTTGCTGTAGTTCAAGATCAGGAGCAGGTTGATAAGTTACTCCAGATTAAGGACGACCTGCCCCGGCTCAAAAAGGTTATTTACTGGAATCATAAGGGCCTAGCCCACTACGATGACCCTATTTTGATGGGATATGAGCAGGTGCTGCAACTAGGGGAAAAATATGAAGAGGAACACCCCGGACTCTTTGAGCAGAATATCAAAACGGGCAAAGCAGAGGATATTTGCGCTATCGTCTACACCTCAGGAACCACCGGGGCAGCTCCAAAGGGAGCCGTCCATACCTACAGGACAATGAGGGCTGGTGCCGACTGCTATTTGCATCTGGACCCGTGGTATGAGAATGATAACGTTGTCCCCTACCTGCCACCAGCCTGGATGACTGAGCAATGGTTTGGGATTGGTTGTCACCTCTTGTCAGCTAGCATCCTGAACTTCGCTGAAGAGCCAGAAACTCAGCAGCAGGATATGAGGGAAATAGGACCAAGCATAGTATTTTATGGAGTTCGGCTATGGGAGAGCCAAGCAAGTATGGTTCAGGCACGGATTCTAGATGCTGATGCAATCAAGAGATTTAGCTTCCGTCGGCTAATGCCTATCGGCTACAAGATGGCCGATCTAAAGTATAGAAAGCAAAAGCCAAACCTGTTCTTGAAAATACTCTATGCTTTAGCTGACCTCGCCGTCTTTAGACCTATTAAAGATAGCCTCGGACTGTCAAACGCCAGAATCTGCTATGCCACCGGGGCCATGCTCTGCCCGGATACCTTCAGGTTCTACCATGCTCTAAATATTCCCCTCAAAAGCCTATACGGGACAACAGAGGGTGGAGCTCTAACTGGCGCCAAGAATGATGACATCCGTTTGGAGACTGTAGGCCCCATTCTCAAGGGAACAGAGGTAAAAATAACCAAGAATGGTGAAATTATTTATCGGCAGCCTGGTACTTTCGTTGGTTACTATAAGGACCGGGTTAAGACTGCTGAGGTTCTTAAAGACGGGTGGTTTTATAGTGGAGACAGCGGCTTCACTACTCAGGATGGACACATTGTCTTTCTGGACAGGATAAAGGACCTTGTTGAGCTGGCCAGTGGTGATAAACTTGCTCCCCAAGTTATTGAGAGTCGGCTGAGGTTCAGCCCCTATGTTAGGGACGTCTGGGTTCTAGCTGGTCCAGATAGAGCCTATGTCTCAGCAATCATAGTAATTAACTATGATAGTGTAGGTAAGTGGGCGGGACAAAGGAGGGTGGCTTATGCTACTTTTACCGAGCTTTCCCAGAAGCCAGAGGTTTACGAGTTGGTAAAGATGGAAATAGACAGAATAAATCAAGCTTTGCCCCCAGGCATCAGGGTTAAGAAATATGTCAATCTGCATAAGGACTTCGACCCCGATGAAGGTGAGTTAACCAGAACCAGGAAGCTGAGAAGAACCTTTTTGGAAGAGCGCTACCGCGAGCTTATCAATGCTATCTATAGTGACAAGACCGAGGTACCCATAGAAGTTCAAGTTAAATACCGGGAGGGGCGAATGGGAACAATAAAGACTACAATTAACATCAAGTCTGTTGAAGGAGTTGCCTAATGACCTTCTTTCTACAGTTAATGGTTAGCGGTTTCGCCTTGGGCATGGTCTATGCCCTTATCGCTATAGGCTTTGTTATAATTCTTAAATGTTCCCAGGCGTTTAATATTGCCCAGGGACAATTTGTAATGATTGGTGGTTACCTGGGCTTTACTTTCTTAGTAACGTTCCACCTACCGATATGGGCGAGCCTTCTAGCGGCAATAGCAGTGGCTATTATAATGGGCTTGTTAATAGAACGCCTTACCCTGCGCCCCCTGGTGGGTAAGCCAGTGCTAGCTGTAATCATGATGACTATAGCCCTAGGCGCTATATTGGACGGGCTGGCAACCCTAATCTGGGGCGGCGAATATAAGACTTACCATGGAGTACTGCCCACTTTAGCCTTACACGTTGGCGAGCTATCTGTGCCCTCAGAGACATTAATTGGGGTAATAGTGGCTATTGTTGTGGTAGCTATACTTATGCTTCTCTTCCGCTACACCAAGAGTGGACTGGCAATGATGGCAACTGCCGACGATGAGCAGGTGGTGCAGAGTGCCGGTATCAGGGTAACTACCGTTTATGCCCTCTCCTGGGTAATCGCCTGTGTTACTGGTGTCATCAGCGGCATCCTGTTAGGTGGCGTATCTGGTGTTATGATACCAATGTCCGAGATCGGACTGAAGGCATTTGCCGTAGTGCTTTTGGGAGGAATTAACTCAATTGAGGGAGCAATTGTCGC
>JAPLHH010000153.1 GCA_026389735.1 Chloroflexota bacterium
GTTGAATCTCGTAAATCATGCTGATAAGCGCGCCGGCAAAGCCAGCCATCAGAGCACCAAGGCCAAAGCATATCGCCAGCACCCGATGAATGTTTACCCCCAGAAGCCCGGCCACTGAGGAGTCTTCAGCCGCGGCCCGAATCGCTTTTCCCAGGCGTGTGCTCCTCAGAAAGATATAGAAGGCCAGGCTGATGACGACGGCGAATAAAAGGGCGGTCAGGCGGTTTGCCGGGAAGACAGCGCCAAGGATACTGACCGAGGTGGTTAAATAGATGTACCCCCTGACGTTAGCCTTCCATATTAATAGGGCTATATTCTGAATGATGAAGAGGAGACCAAAGGAGGCCAATAGAGAACTACCCTCAAAGGCATCTAATGATTCTGATGTGTTTCTAAGGTATTGAAAGAAGGTCCGGTGGATGGCAAAACCTATGATGAACAGAAGAGGGCCGCAAATAACAAGAGAAATCAGGGGGCTGATGCCGAAGAGTGCGTACAGGGAATAGGTGATGAAAGCCCCTACCATAATAAACTCACCGTGAGAGACATTCAGCACCCGCCCCACGCCGTACTGAAGGCTCAAGCCCACGGCGATGAGGGCATAGATACCACCCATGATGAGGCCGCCAATGACTATATCTAGGGCGGTGACCAACACAAAAATACCCTCCGAACTCTGGAAATCAGGGGTGCAGGCTGTCTAAAAGTCCGTGTAGAAACAACTTTCAAGAGTTGTTCTTTGGTACCCTTTAGACAGCCTGCTAACTATTACCGCTGCTAAATAACTACTTCGTCAGCCAAGGCGGCTTGGGGTATTCAGGTTGTGCGGTACGCTTTTCCTTAGCCGCTACGATTTCGAATGCCCCTTTCTGCCACTGACCAACCTCGCCGGGTGATTGTATATTAAATTGATTGACAAATTTCACCTGGCCAAGAACGGTGTCAAACGTCTGGCTGGCCATGGCATCCTTTATCTTTTCTCTATCAATGGTCCCCGTCTTCTCAATAGCCTGCTGCAGGACCTGATTTGCCGCATAACAGAAGGCGTTTCCATACCAGTCAGTACCTCCGGCACCCGAAAACGCGGTCATCCTGTCCCAGAAGTCTTTCGCTCCGGTATAAGGGACCTTCGGGTTCCAGGCACCGGCGCCCATCACACCCTCCACCACGTTGGCACCAAACATCTCTCTATAGGGGGAGAAAGCTATGCCGATAGTACAGTAAAAGAGCTTCGGGCTAAAGCCGACCTCAATCGCCTGCTTGGTAATAAGGAAGCTTTCATCAGGATAGCAGAAGAAAAAGGCCGCATCAGGGTTGGCCGCCTTCATCTGTTTCAGCATGGGGGACAGGTCCGCAGACCCCAGTGGAAAGCTCTTATAGAGGAGTACATCGACCCCGGCACCGGCTAGTGCCGGCACCACACCGCTGGCATACTCTATGCCGTGCAGGTCTTGATGGTGGGCCGCTACCATTGTCTTGACTCCCAGCTCTTGAGCCAGGGCTACCATAGCTACCGCCTTCTCCTTGGGTTGGTTCAAGATGACGAACAGGTAGGGTATATCTTGCCACATGTCCCTGAGTTGCAGGGAATCAACCGTGGGCCCGACTACGGGATAATGATATTTGTTGACTACAGGAGCTATGGCGAAGTACATAGCCGTACCCCAGGGGCCAAGCAAAAAGTCAACCTTGTCCTCCAGAATCAACTTCTCGACCAGTCTCACGCAGGTCCCGGTGTCACTCTTATCATCGTATCTGATCAGCTCTAGAGGTAATTTTTTGTTATAATCCTTGAC
>JAPLHH010000074.1 GCA_026389735.1 Chloroflexota bacterium
TAGATCCAGGACAATACCGCCTTGTTTTGGAATAGTAGTGCCGTAAAAGTGTGCGCAAGAACTGACGGGCACCACAGGTATTGAATGCTCATTTGCGAATTTGATGACCTTTTGAACCTCTTCAGTCTTTTTGGGTTTTACGACATAGTTCGGCACTCCCGATGGTACGAGGCTGAAGTCCGTAGAATATGCCTTTAGAACTTCGGGGTCATCGGTGAACTTCTCTGACCCTACCAGTTTCAGGAGTCCTTCTCTTATATTCATAGTTTGACCTCCTTCTTTATAAATAATTAGCTTAAAAGCTGCGTGACAGGGCAGGACGCCTGGTTTATTGCCTTTGATGAAGTCTGCTACTAGACTAAAAGCAAGCGATTCAAAAAAATAGGGAACTTATCAAATAGCTGACATTTCTCCAGGATTTCTCCAGATAGCTCCCCCGGCTGCTTAATAATATATCTACCTTTTCAAACCCTGTCAAGTTTAATTATTCTTTTTTCTACAAGCCTCTAGTACTACTATTGGAATAATACCTAACGAAGCCAAGATGGACATTGACACAAAACTCCACCAGTAATTCCCGGTATTATCCCGCAAGATGCCAGCAATAGCAGGACCTAATGCATTCCCAAGACCCTGGCAGGTTAATATAATGCCGAAGCCAATCCCACGGACTCGCTCGGGAAGGATATCGGCAGGCATGGCGAATATTGCAGGAGTAAACATGGCTATAAAAATCCCCATAGAAAAAGCCAGTAGAGCAGCATAATTGGTAAACCGGGGAATTAGAAACAGCATTAAGGCTATGCCTATTAAGCCGATTAATACGAACAGCCATTTTTTGCCCAATCGGTCAACCATCATGCCTACCAGTGCTGCCAGTATAATGGACCCGAACATTGGAGCACTGGAAATGAGACCAGCCAGGGCAATGCCTTTGCCACTGCTGATAAAGTAATCTGGAGCATAGGTGAAGTATGCAAGCATGGCCGCGCCAAACAGCGCCCATGAAATGCCAACGCACCATATTTCCCACCCGGCTTCCTTTATCAATGTAATTAAATTGCCTGATGTTTGCGTTTCCAATTGCTCGCTCTTTTTATCTCTGATAAGCATAATAAACAGCAGCAAAGCGAGAGCACATAAAACAGCGCTGATCCAGATTGGCACCTTCCAGCCCAGGCTGTAGGCTAAAATACCCGTAAAGTTCAGCACCAGTACGGTACCCAGCGGAAAAGCGGTGTGATATACACCCATTGCCAGCCCTATCTCATGTCCGGCGAACCAGGTGGTGATCATCTTTGGCAGTGTTACCACTATTATTGTCGCTCCCAATCCAATTATCAGGCGGCCAATAATCAAGACCCCGTAGCTATTTCCCATGGCTACTATAATTGTTCCCAGTATCATCATTGCCAGTGACGCAGTGCCGATTATCCTGGCACCGAACCGGTCCACAAGTAAGCCACTGGGGATAGAAAGTATGATTGCCGGGAATACAGCCAGGCTCATAAGCACACCTGCCTCCGTGTGAGAAATGTGCAATGTGTCTATTAAAATTCCTAGAATAGGTGGGATATTCTGGAAGACAACCGCATAAGTCAGGTAACAAAATGCGGATACTATCAGGATTTTCCAGCGATATTTATCAGTAAGTTCCATTAGAATTATTAAATACTATTTGACGGATATGGGTCGTGAAATGGACGATGATAATAAACAGAAATTATAAGACCTGCCGCTAGCTTAATCAATTTCCAGCTAATTTCCATGGCATAAGTATTTTTTTCTGACTATACATCGCTGCCAGATGGCCCATAAAAAACATTACCTCAGCTACTATTTCTGCTTTGTTAGTAGCATATCAAGGCGGGCGATATAACGCTAAGAATTATACATGTGACTATCAACCTGGAGGTATATTTCAATAGATAGAGAGGTCCCCTGTATCTAAAGCTGAGCAATGTCAATTGGAACCTGGTAGGCCGTACAGGGATCGAACCTGTGACACCCTGATTAAAAGTCAGGTGCTCTACCAACTGAGCTAACGGCCCGTGGGACGCCCATTATTATACGGCTGCCAATGTCAAATATTCAAACAGATGATGGTCGCTGCTGTTGCGACTCTGCGGAGTCACTGCCAGGGTGGTTTGTGAAGCGACCTTATTCGGAGGCCAGAAGGGTGTGGAGGTACTGCGCTAGAGCTGGATGTATGTCACAGATATAACCGTCCTTGGTCGCTTCCACGGAAAAGGTCAATCTGCCCGGCCGCCGGGGCGAGTCATCGAATTTGTTGAGCCCGGTTTCATCCCAGGGCATTTCTTTTCCCAGTACATCCAACATGCCCCGTACATCTCGCGGCTGTTGCAGCATTACTTCGAAGCGTAGCCTTTTTGCCAATATGTCCAGTTGTTCATTTTTAAGTTTTATTCTCATAGTTCCACTTTCTACCCTTCAAATGCCTTGGATTTATGGATGTTTTCTTATGTTAGTGCCACACATATAGCGGCACTATACAGGCTTAAAAAGTCTACCACATCCTTTGTTCATAATCAATACCACGAATTGCCGATAGTATAGCCGATTTACACTGCCTGTAACCAGCTATAGTAGTATGAATGTTCTGCGAACGAGCGCTGTATTAATAATTGTCAAAGAATGGCAACGGGTTTGGGAGTGCTGGTATCTGGCTGCTATCTAGTCAGGTTCAGGGGGGGGGGCAGACTGGTCGTGAACTTCTTTCTATCCCTGTGGCAGAGCAGCCAGTGGCTAAGCCAGCCAGTCCGGCCCCGATGATGATAATTGATTTCTGAGTCATTTTTCTCTTTTACTTGGTTAACTCCTTTCCGTCCTGGCCGTGACCTTCAGGTGATTATACAACTAGCTGCATTTTCTTAACAGACCGCGTATTGACTTTTGAAAGGTGTGGCCTATAATATTGGGCTATAGAAGACTTCAGGAAAGGGGGCAAAATGGCTAGCAGCGTATACAAGGTTATCACACTAGTAGGAACGAGCACCGAGTCCTGGGAGAAAGCGGCCGCATCTGCTGTAGAGATGGCTTCGAAGTCCCTGCGTGACCTCCGTATTGCAGAGGTAGAGGAGCTGGATATGCAGCTCGAAAATGGCAAGGTTACCAGCTATCGGGCGAGGGTGAGGGTCTCCTTCAAGTACGAAGGTAAAGAGAAATAGTCGTAACCCGGTACGGACGACCTGGTGGCAACACGCTCGAGCAAGACGCCGAAGCGAATTGAGCGATTTGATGCACGTAGGGACTCATTTTGAAGTTAAACTTGGAGCGGGTGAGCAGATTCGAACTGCCGACGTCTTGCTTGGAGACTGAAGTGGAGAATAGTCTTGCTGGCTCATGGGTCTTGGTTACTTCTTAGGCAAAAGGCTGCATTTACATTTGCCACACAGCCTTAGTATAAAGCCTCGTAAGAAACATGGGTCTTGGCTCCTTTGTCGACAAGATATCCACCACTTGCATCTGACTCCCAGTATCGTGACTCCCAATATCAAGAGTGGAATTAGAAAAGAACATAACGCGAGCCATAGCCACCAACTCGGTTTCCAGCAATCAAGCCCCGGAAGCAGGCAGAAGACAAAGATTAGAAAGAGCGCAACGCATACGGCGATAAATAGACATCTTTTGTTATAGTTTCGTTCACTAATGTCCCTTCCATAAACTATTGGTTTTGGCTTCCCTTTTGCCTTCAGTGTTTCCCCGGCATTAAAGATTTGTTGCATGACTGCAATAAGGGCTATGATAAAGGCACCCATCAAAAAGCCTGCTGCAAGCTGTTGCATCCGTCCTATTAGGCAGGCAGCTATGCTACACTGCACTGTTTTACCAGCAAGTAACCAATGTAGGCCTGTAAAACTGAAGGCGAGAATGGCAAACAGTACTCCTGCAGACAGCCATAAGTATGCTATATGGGTAGAGAAGAGCCTATCTGATTCTAGCCTTCCCTTTTTTTCTTGATAAGGCCGTTCAGCGTAGAAACTGTGTACCCAAAGCTGAGACCATACGAGTAGGATTGCCGTTAGAAAGCCAGCAGCCACCAAAAAGATTTGGTGCCAGTCGGTAGGACAGGTTTGTTGAAGCATGGCTAATTCTCAAATACCCCGAGAAGCGAGGTGCCTCATTTTTCCACGTTGTATCTTTGGAGCGGGTGAGCAGATTCGAACTGCCGACGTCTTGCTTGGGAAGCAAGCATTCTGACCACTGAATTACACCCGCACTGCTGTTATATTACTTTTGTAATAATGAGATGTCAATAGGTCAGAGGTGCACCTTAGGGAATCGTTATGCTGTTATCCAGCCGGGGGTCTTTGCCTCGGTGGAGGAGTCATTGTCGGGGATATAGGGCTTAATATCCAGCACCGGCGTCCCGTCTACGGCATCAAGGCCGATGACTTTGAGTACATTATCCCGGCGTTCCAGCAGTTTGACGGTCGTTATACCTATGGGATTGGGGCGTGCTGGGCTGCGGCTGGCAAAGACACCGACGAGGGGCAGGTTCTGGTTGGCTTTGGGATGTACTTTCCTTATTGAGCGCTGTGATTGAGGTACTTTGTGCATCCAGTAGATGACGATGATGTGGGAGAACTCGTCTATTCTGCTGAGGGCTTCCTTCAAGTCCTCGTCGATTATTATCTCAGAGGTAACCGTTTGCCAGTCTTCTGTTTTCGGTTCTTTGATGCTATTTTTGACGAAGCCGATTGGTGGTAAATTTATTTCCATGGGCATATATAGTTGGGCTGGCTGAAGCAGTCTGCTTAGTAAAGTATGCACCTTTGTTTTAAGAGGAGCGTGACTACGACAGAGGTGCTAGTGTCATCAGTTTCCTGGCGATGTCAGGGTATTTGGCGATAAAAAGTAGTTGGTCTTCGACAAGCGGTTTTTGCGAGGTGACGTTGGCATATCTCACCAGTTCAAGGATTTTCTCAGCCTCAGCAGGGTCTTTGAACTCTACCTCCATCTTACCCATTATATGGCTGAAACCTGATATCCCGCTGTATTCACCGGCGCATATCTGGCTACCGGTCTCTACAAACTCTGGTTCGCCTCGTCCCAGTTCGGTGTAGCTGTATAACTCATAATTTTGCGGGTCCTTCAATACGCCATCTGCGTGGATACCAGAAGCGTGGGCGAAGGCATTAGCTCCAACGCCGGGTTGGTTTATTGGAATCGGGATGCCGAAAGCGTAGCTAGCAAATCTAGCTATTTTCCATGACTTGGACAGGTCGATTGGCCTTCCTAATTGGTATTTGTCACCGAAGTCCTTGGATTTGGTTATTGCCAGAACAGTGGCTACAAGGTCAGCATTACCAGCTCGTTCTCCGATACCGTTCACAGTTGTATTGATATAAGCATCTTGCCCGGCATCTATAGCGGCTTTGGCTCCAGCAATGGAACTGGCTACTGCCATCCCCAGGTCACCGTGGCAGTGGAGCTCGATAGGCATAGGCACTTCCTTGGCCAGCGCATTCACAGTTTCGTAAATAGTGAACGGATTATCGTAGCCAAGAGTATCGCAATATCTCAACCTGTCAGCACCGTGCAGTTTGGCTTGTGAGGCGAACTTGATTAAATAAGCTAAGTCTGTTCTTGAGGCATCCTCGGCATTCACACCTATGGATTCGGTACCATGTGAACGAGCAGCATCTACAGCCTCAACCATCATCTGTGTGATATCGTCCCTTGTCTTTCTGCCTAGAAACTTACCTTGAACCATTTGCTCAGAGGTCGAGATTGAGACATTGAGGTGCTTTAACTTCGGGACGAGTTTGAAGGCTGTTTCCACGTCGGCTGCTGTGGCTCTTATCCATCCCCCCAGACGAATAGGTTGTAGCACACCCATTTCAGCCAATTCAAGGTTCGCCAGGAGGTAATTTGTTTCATGCTTAGTGGTAGGGAAACCGAACTCAGACTGGAAAGCGCCTATCTCGTTTAGATAAATATTTATCATTGTTTTTTCGAGTTTGGATAAGCCCAAGTTCGCTGTCTGGACGCCGTCACGGTTGGTTACATCAATTATATAAATCTTTCCCATCACATACTCCGGAGAAAAATAGTCTGTCGAGTTAGGTGAATATTCTATCTAACTAAGAACAACCTGCGATTTTATCTAATTCGGCAACAAAAATATTATATATCATCCGAGGGGGGCTTGACAAAATGTAAAGAATGTGCTATTGTATTCTTTGTCCCAAGTAATCAAGCTAAGACCGGGGAGGCAGAGGAGCTGGCGCGAGGTAGGCGAAAGCCGAAAAGTGCCGGAATGATGAGGAACCGGGAAGGGCAAGGTTACTTGGGGCATTTTTTTATTTCTTGCCATCCTCTTCAATCAGTTCAGGTTTAAGCACACCGATAAAGGGTAGATTTCTATATTCCCCGTGGTAATCCAACCCATAACCGACGACGAATTCATCGGGTATCTCGAAGCCTATGTAGTCGAGCGGGACGTCAATAAGGCGGCGGACTCGCTTATCCAGCAAAGTGCAAACACGTAGGCTGGCTGGGTTATGCGATGTCAGGTGGTTAAGAACGTAGTTTAATGTCATCCCGGTGTCTACGATGTCTTCAACCATCAGCACATCAAGCCCGGCTATGCTGGTATCGAGGTCTTTGGTTATCTTTACTGCTGACTCGTTGTCGGTGCCATAATATGAGATCGCCATAAAGTCCACGTTAAGTGGTAGGGTGATGTGTTGCATTAAGTCAGCCATGAAGCACATGACACCTTTAAGGATGCCGACAAGGACCAATTTCCTTCCCATGTAATCGTGTGATATGCGTTTTGCCAGGGCTTTAACACGCCGTTGGATTTGAGTATGACTGAACAGGACCTGGTCTATCCCTTTCACTTTTGTTCCACCCAGACGTCCGTAACCATATTTGGCTAGTAGTCTGAGGTAATCGCTCTTGTTGAGAAGCTTAATGTTGATCTCAGGATAGAGTTCCCTGAGGCGACGCAGTTTGCGATTCTTCTCTGTAATCAAGCTCTGCTTTAGTGTAGTGAGCTCGATGTAGAGGTCCAGCTCTGGTAGGTAGAAGTCAGGAGTGAACATCTCTACCACTTTGCCGTCCTGCCAGGCTAGAGGGAAAGAGCGGGGTTCATAGAGCCACTCAATGCGGTAGAAATCAAGCAATTTAGCGAATTCCTCTTCGCTGGGGTGGCCGAAGCTGGACGGTCTTAGTGAAGATGAAGGTAATTCAGGAGTCTCAGTAAGTTTTCGCCTTTTGGTTACTGTTTCCTCATGTTCTGCTTTCAATACCTGGTAAAGTTCGTTTTTTTCTAAGGAAACGGCGATTATGTTGGCCACAGTGGTCAGGAAGTCCTTATCGGCTTGTGAGAATTTTCTCGGTTCGCGAGTGTAGATTCGGATTTCTCCAACTACTTCTCCTCTTTGTGGGATGGGAGCTGCCAGTACGGAGCTTATGCCCTCCATTTCGGCGGCTTCTGGATATTGGGCTCGCTCGTCTTGGGTAACATCAAAGATGGTTACTAGTTCGCCATTTAGTACTTCAGGGAGGCTTTTACTGGCTTTCAATGCTCCCTTTCGGAGATACAGGTCGCTGAGGCCATAAGCGGCTATGATGTCTAAGTGTTCTTTCTGGGGATTCAGAAGCATTATGGAGCATCCAGCAGCCTTCAATGCTTTGGCTGCACTTTTGGCTGCAGAATTAAGGACATTCTTCAAAGGTAGAGATGAGTTAGCGGTCCTGGCTATTTGCTTGAAGGCTTGAGAGTAGCTATGCTCGCGGTTATCCACAACTGCTTCCCTTCAGAGTATGCTTTTGTCACCTACCCGCACTTAGTATAGCCGCAACTGGGGCAAATATGGCAGCCCTCCTGGTAAATCAGGATGTTACCACACTCAGGGCATTGCCCTGCCCAGTTCTTAGCTACCCCAAAGTCCTTGGAGGTGTCCGTGTCTTTGGCTTTAGTGTATTTCTCTAGTACGCTGGCGATAGCATCAGCGCAGGAAAGAACAGCACGCCCTTCCTCCCAGGCGACAGACGGGCATCGAATGCCACGCAGGTGTTTGGCTACAGAGCCCAGGTCGATGCCTGACCTTAAGGCTAAGGAGATTAGTCGGCTGGTAGCTTCCAGTTGTGCCGAGGCACAACCGCCGGCTTTTCCTAGGCTGGAAAAGACTTCACAGATACCTTTGTCGTCGAAGTTTACGGTGACGTATATGTAACCGCAACCGGTGGTTACTCGCTCGGTAATTCCTTTGGTAACTTTGGGTCGTGACCTTGGTGTGAGCTTGGCTTCACGTGGCTCTTCTATGTGAGCAATGTTTAGAACCTGGCTTTCGCGGCTTCGGTCTCGGTAGATGGTTATCCCTTTCAATCCAAGTTTGTAGGCAAGCATGTATACTTCAGCTATATCCTCCGTTGTGGTTTCGTGCGGAAGGTTAACTGTTTTGGAAACGGCGCTATCGGTGAACTTCTGGAAAGCTGCCTGCATTCTCACGTGCCACTCAGGCGTTATGTCATGAGCGGTGACGAAGACATCTTTTACCCAATCAGGTATATTCTCAACATCTCGCAGCATTTTCCCCTCAGCGAGCTGTTGCATTAGTTCAGGGGAATAAAAGGCCTCTTTCCTGGCTGTTTCTTCGAAGTAGGGATTGATTTCTATTAGTTGTTGGCCATCCAGGATGTGGCGAGTATAACTGAGAGCAAAGAGGGGCTCAATGCCACTAGAACAGCCGGCAATTATGCTTAATGTCCCGGTGGGGGCAATGGTAGTCCGCGAAGCATTTCTAGGTCTTAACCCGTTGTTTGCATCGTAAATGCTGCCTTTGAAAGCAGGGAATAGGCCTCGTTCCTCTCCCAGTATCACTGATTCCCTGGTCGCCTCTTCAGATATAAAGCGCATGACGTTCTCAGCCACTTCTAATGCTTTATCAGAGTTGTAGGGGATGCGGAGCTTGATCAATATATCAGCAAATCCCATGACGCCAAGCCCTATCTTTCTGGTGGCTTTGGTCATTTTCTCGATTTGGGGCAGTGGGAATTTATTAACATCTATGACATCATCGAGAAAGCGGACACACAGACTGACAGTCTGGCCCAGCTTGCCATAGTCAATTTCAGGTTTGACATCTTCGTTTTTGACCATATTGGAGAGGTTGATTGAGGCTAGATTACAGGACTCGAAGGGCAGTAAAGGCTGCTCGCCGCAGGGATTGGTGCTTTCTATTTTGCCAAGCTTCGGAGTAGGGTTATTTTTGTTTATATTGTCAATGAAAACGATACCAGGGTCACCAGTATGCCAGGCTGTCTCTGTGATTTTTCTGAAAACCTCTCTGGCGTTTAGTTTTTCGACAACCTCTTTGGTACGTGGATTTACTAGATTATATTCCCTGTTCTTCTCTATAGCTTC
>JAPLHH010000164.1 GCA_026389735.1 Chloroflexota bacterium
CAGGGTGCTGCGGCGCCAAGGCCTCTTGATATGTTAGTCCAGCCGGTGCCGCCGTGGTCTGATTTGTAAAGTTTGGCGTGGGGGGAGTCGAGGGCATAAACGGTGTTATCGTAGGCAACGGCGATGCGGCTGACATCGCTGCCCGGAACTATAAGCAAGGTGCTGACGGCAGGCGTTATAACTTCAGGCTTTTCCTCCGGTGGAGCTGTGGCTATGGTGAATTTGACACTTGCTGGGGTGGGGTCGATATTGCCGGACTCGTCTCTTGATTTGACATAAAATGTATAGGTACCGTCGGGCAAGTCGGTGTAGGTCTTAGTAGTGTCAGTGGTGAATGGGGAATAGCTGGTGTCATAGCCTTCCAGATAATAAGAGTAGGTTAGATTGGCGGTTGGTGTGGTATTATCGCTTCCCGTCCACTCGAAGGTCACTTTGTTGTAGTTGATGGTTTCACTCGGGGCGATGGTAATTACTGTCTGAGGTTGTGTAGTGTCTGGGGGTGGTAGTTCTGGTGGTTGGGGTGTAGGTGGAGGCGTTATGGGTTGAGGTACGCAATGGATGTTTGCCAGAGTCAACAAAGCTAGACACAGGATGAATAGTATTGTGTACTTATTAACTATCTTCATCTGTCAATATTGGTGCAGTAATTGAGACTACCGTTTGACCGTATAACGTTTTCAGTGACACCATGGTTTAGCACTGGTTAAGCGGTATTCATAGTCTAGCAACATTTTATATTACTTTCAATTCCACTGAAATTAGATTGATGGCCTTTTGACACTTATGAGCAAAGTTGGTAAGCTTTGAGAAGCTTCGCAGGAGGTAAGAGTGCCTGATAAAACAAGCAAGGTAGACATGGAGAAAATCGTCTCGTTGTGTAAGCGACGAGGCTTTATATTCCCCAGCAGTGAAATCTATGGTGGATTGGGTAGCTGCTGGGACTACGGGCCGTTGGGGGTAGAGCTAAAGAGGAATATCAAAGACGCCTGGTGGCGAGCAATAGTTCAAGAACGGGATGATATGACTGGTTTGGATGCCAGCATAATGATGCATCCTCAGATATGGGTTGCTAGCGGGCATGTGGAGGGCTTTTCTGACCCTTTAGTAGAATGTAAGGTTTGTCACTTGAGATGGCGGGCTACTGATTTGAATGGCAGGAGCTGCCCTGATTGCGGTGGTGAGCTAACTGAGCCAAAGCTATTCAACTTGATGTTCAAGACTTTCATGGGGCCGGTGGAAGATGAGGCCAGCGTTGTTTATCTGCGACCGGAGACGGCTCAGGGCATTTTTGTCAACTTCGACAACGTGCTAGCTACTTCTAGGAAAAAACTGCCTTTTGGTATTGCGCAAATAGGCAAGTCCTTTCGCAATGAGATCACCACCGGTAACTTTATCTTCCGAACCAGGGAATTTGAGCAGATGGAGATCGAGTACTTTGTCAAGCCGGGCAGTGACGAGAAATGGTTTGATTACTGGGCACAGGAGCGCTTCAATTGGTATTTGAAGCTAGGTATAAAGCAGGAGAATCTGCGTCTCCGCCGGCATGGTAAGGAAGAACTGGCTCATTATGCCAAAGACTGCTACGATATTGAGTATCTTTTCCCCATGGGTTGGGCGGAGCTGGAAGGCATTGCCAATCGGGGTGACTATGACCTGGTACAACATGCTAAGTATAGCGGAAAAACCTTGAGCTACTTTGATGAGGAAGCCGGTGAGCGCTATACACCCTATGTTATTGAGCCTTCGGCTGGAGTTGACCGCTCGGCGCTGGCTTTACTTATAGATGCTTATGATGAGGAGTTGGCTGAAGGGGGAACCAGAGTAGTTTTGCATTTCCGCCCTGAGTTGGCTCCAATTAAAGTGGCCATTCTGCCTTTGAGCAGAAATGAGAAGCTGGTGCCGCTAGCCAGGGATGTCTATACTAGACTTCGCCGCTATTTTATGACGCAGTATGATGATGCCCAGAGTATAGGTCGGCGTTATCGCCGCCAGGATGAAATCGGCACTCCATTTTGTGTTACTATTGATTTTCAGTCCCTGGAGGACAATCAGGTTACTATTCGAGAACGAGATAGCATGGCCCAAATTAGGCTGCCGATAGAAGAATTGGTGAAAACTTTGCAGGATAAGCTGAGCGGCGAGTCTTTTGCTACTCAGCCTCTATGGACGGCAAAAACAGCCGATGCTTCGGAATAATGAGGATTCTTCATTTTGCTGACCTTCATCTGGGTGTGGAGACCTATGGTGGTGTCGACCCGGCTACTGGGCTGTCGACGAGGCTAATTGACGTTCTCAAGGCTCTGGACGAGGTGGTGGAATATGCATTAGGCAATGATGTAGACCTGGTTCTTTTCTGCGGTGACGCCTATAAAAGTCGTGACCCTTCTCAAACTCACCAACAAGAGTTTGCCAAACGGCTCAGGCGGCTATCTGAGAAAGGAATACCAGTTTTTCTTTTGGTAGGTAACCATGACTTGCCCAATGCCATTGGTCGAGCTACTGCAGTAGAGATTTTTGATACCTTGGCTGTCAGCCATATTTATGTTGGCAACCGACCGGATGTATACTGCATCCCGACTAATCGGGGTAATGTTCAGGTAGTGGCTTTGCCATGGCTGAGGCGAAGCGCATTGTTAAGCCGAGAAGAAGCCAAGAACCTTAGTATAGACCAGGTGAATGACCATCTTCAGGAAATGATGACTCGCAGACTGTTGGACGTTATTTTAGACCTTGACCCAAGCTTGCCGACGTTGCTGGTTGCTCATGTATCTGTGTCAACAGCTAAACCGGGGTCGGAGAGGAGCATGGTAGTTGGGAGGGACCCCATTTTGATGTTGGGCAATATCGCTCAGCCTGTTTTTGACTATGTGGCTTTGGGTCATGTTCACCGGCGTCAAGCCTTGTTCCAAAAACCGCCTGTGATTTATGCTGGTAGTCTGGAACGTCTTGACTTCGGTGATGAGGATGAAGACAAAGGTTTCTATGTGGTTGATATTCAGTTGCGGGGCAAAGAGAAGCATGTAACTTATGAGTTCCGAAAGGTTAATGCCCGCCGCTTTGTGACCCTTAAAGTTGATATCGGTATCGAAGACCCGGAGCCTACAGCTACTTTTTTGAAAGCTATTGCTCAACACGAGGCCGAAATCAAAAATGCTGTAGTCAGGGTTCAGCTTTCTCTGCCCAGTGCCTTGGAAGCTTTGCTTAGAGATGCGGAGATTTACAAAGCTCTCAAAGAGGCGCATTATGTTACCGTGGCTAAAGAAGTCAGGCAGGAGGCGTGTCCTAGATTGGGTGAATGGATGAGCCAAAAGTTGACACCGATCGAGGCGCTAAAGAAGTATCTGGAGACTAAAAAAGTGCCTGATGAGCGTCAAAAAGTCCTGCTTGGATATGGAGAAAAGTTGATGTGGGAAAGTGAACAAGGGGTAGCAGAAAGTATGGAAGTTGGGAGGTAAGATGAAAATAAGGTTTGGCTTAAGAGCCAAGATTCTCATCCCATTTTTGGCTTTATCATTTATCTCGCTGGGAGTTATCAGTT
>JAPLHH010000234.1 GCA_026389735.1 Chloroflexota bacterium
CCGTGCGGCGGCACCAACAAAGGCAAGTGTGAGGTTGACATAACAAAAGATTGTGGCTGGACACTCATATACCAGCGACTGGAAGCACAGGGCAGGCTTGATTTGATGCGCAAGTATCAGCCGCCTAAGAACTACCAGGCGGCACCTAGACCGAGGACGATTAAAATCGCGTGACGGGGGAGGAAACGACTATGGCAACACGCTTTAAAGAGGCTCTTAACTCAGGCGAGTTTGTGGTAACCAGCGAGATTGGCCCACCTAAAGGGACGAACATTGAGAAAATGTACCATCACATTGACCTTCTCAAAGACAAAGTCGTTGCCATGAATGTTACTGACCACCAGAGCTCGGTGATGCGTTTTCCTTCTATAGGTGGCTGCCTGGCGATTAAAGAACGTGGCGGTGAGCCGATACTGCAGATGACCTGCCGCGACCGAAACCGTCTTGCCCTTCAAGCTGAACTGCTCTTTGCCTATACCCGGGGCATAGGGAATGTCCTCTGCCTTACCGGCGATGCTGTGCCTGTTGGCAACCATAAAGAAGCCAAGGGTGTCTTCGACCTTGATTCGGTTCAACTGTTGAGGACAATCCGTCAGCTGGAATCGGGTAAGGACCTCGGCGGTAATGACCTTGATGGAGCTGTTGAATTCTGTGCCGGAGCCATAGTCACACCTGAAGCCGACCCTATAGGACCTCAGCTGCTCAAATTTGAAAAGAAGGTTGAGGCTGGAGCTGAATTTTTCCAGACTCAAGCTATATATGATCTGGAAAATTTCGCAAAGTTCATGAAATATGCTCGCCAATTTCCCGTCAAGATTCTGGCCGGAATCGTCTTGCTTACTTCAGCCAGGATGGCGAAGTATATGACTGAAAATGTACCCGGCATCTTTGTACCGCAGAACCTGATTGATGAGCTAGCGGCGGCACCTAAGGGTGAAGCGCTCAACAAAGGCATAGAGATCTCCGGCAGGATGATTGCTGCCCTCAAGAAAGATTCCATTTGCGATGGAGTCCACGTCATGGCCATCGGCAGGGAAGAGGTCGTTCCAGATATACTAGCTGCCGCTGGACTCTAAACGCCTAAAACAGAAATCGATGTAGTTGTGACCTTTATGGTCACCTCGGGCGAGGCTAAAGCCTCGCAGCTACATGTCTTTCTCCTCGCTATCGTAGTTTTTTGCCGCCTCCTAGATTTGCTACAATTAGCGCCATAGCTTATCACTCTCGGATAAGGCAATACACATGAAAGCTATAGGCGGGTTACTGCTCGTTCTAGGGATAATTGGGTTGCTGCTGAGCCTGATATTGTGGCTTCCTGCCAGGTTTAACCTGATTGTCATGGTGCTTATCTCCGTAGTCTGTTTTGTGGCTATTTGGGGAGGTGGCAGGCTGTCCCAAACAAAAATAGAGTTTGCGAAAGAACGGACAACGAAGTATGAAACAACGGCTCAGTCAACCCAAGAAATACGGCAAAGAATCATCTGTCCCAGATGCGGTTGGCTGGGTGCTTCAGGTCAGCGGTTCTGCGGAGCTTGCGGTTCAGGCTTGGCAGCTTATTGTGCTACATGCGGAGGTGCTATTACTACCCCATCAAAATTCTGCGGGAATTGTGGTGCCAGGCTAGTTTGAAGTTTTGCAGTAGTCAACGCTATGGCTATCTGGATTCTGTACCATTAAAGGTGGCTACTTTGGGATATTGCCCATAGCTAAAGCAAAATTTGTCGGGTTCCAACTCTTTTGCCTCAGGTCAGTTATTCTTTCAAAAATCCGCAAACTATTAGAAACAGTGCCAGGTAATATGTAATCATAACAATGTAATCGACTGCTGGCACCGGCATCATAAATTTGTTGACGGCTATGATTGAATCGGAGACGATGAACGAGACCGCTCCGTAAAGGGTAAATTTATTCCTTGCCGCTCTCAATGCTGCAAAAATGCCCATCAGGGTTATCGCTGCCAAATAGAAATAAACCGGTATCGCCATTTCTCTGAGCGAAGGTGTCATGACAATAGCCATAGCTAAAGCATAGATAGCGAGAATGACGATGATAGGAATCCTTGATTTTTGCATCTTGAAATCCCTGGAGAAAGTCACGATGAACATAATCTGGGCAATTAAGAAGAATCCCAGGCCGATAACGAAGTACTTGCCTGCCCCTATTTCTAAGGCTACATCGCCGGCGGCACAGAGCAGAAGAGACGCAAACAGTAACTTGCCTGTTGTCCTGCTAACCGTTATCAGGGCTAATACTGCGAGGCTTATTGCTGGTATGGCTTTAATGACAAAGTTTCCAAGATAAGGTTGAAACGGCAGGGCAGCAATGAAAATGATGGCGAATGCGGCGAAGATATACAGTAAAGCTTTTTGTACAGCGGTCATTTTATTCACCTCCGAATGTTGGTCAAGGTCGTCTTTATCTGCGTCTATCACATTATAATCCCGCTGTCAACGCACATGTCGTCATGGTTTGATGATTAAAAATATTGACAAAGCCACCAACCGTGGCTAGCATATCACATTAGTGCTAATGAATGGCCCAGGGGGTAATTGATGGATGTTAAGTGGTTGTCTTTGTATTTTTTTCTTGGAGGAACAATTGTAGCTCTGGTAACTTATTTTGGAAGTCAAGGGAAGGGGCTGCTTTCTGCTTTCATAGCCTTTTTCCCCAGCATCACTATTGTAACCCTGCTCAGCATATATTTCACCAGCGGTGTTGGTGCCACAGTTTCCTATTTCAAAGGTGGGCTGTTTTTGATACCAGCCTGGATTCTTTATGCCGTTGCCATGATATTTATCTTGCCCCGATGGGGGCTCGTGCCTTCTATCCTCATAAGTATAGGCCTTTATGTGGGTGTGGCTTTGATAACCATGCGGTTGGCCCACTAGCTATTATTGTCCAGTTACAAATTTCATCTCCAGCGTTTATTGTTTTGCCTTTAGCTCCTTGCCGATGCTGAATGCTTTGGCTATGACGTCTCCAAGGGCTTGATACTGACTAGCTGGGGCTGTGGTGTAAGTAAAGGGCTTAATCTTATTAACATCTGGTTTGCCATCGGTGAGGCAGCTATCTGAGACGTGGGTCTCCTCAATTCGGCCGATGACAAGCGAATGACTGCCTAAATCCAGGATATGCACAACCTTGCATTCCAGATTAACGGGACACTGCTCGATAAGCGGGGCTTTATCTAATTTGCCATAAAACACCTTGAATCGGCAGACCTGTGCTTTATTAGCTTTAGCCCCGGATATAATGCCGCAGTAATCTGTTTCCTTTACCATATCGGTTGATGGTACGTTGACAGAGAAAGTCATGTTTTGCTTGATGCCTTTGAGGGTGTAGCGCTGGTGGCGTATGGCTACAGAAATCATCGGCGGCTCGCCGTTGGCAATACCGCCCCAGGCGACTGCCATAAAATTTGGTTTATCATCTACCTTTGCCCCGACCAGTAGTGCCGGCATGGGATAAATCAATGTCTGCGGGCCCATCAGTATCTTACCCATAGTTTTCCTCCTTTATATAAACATACTGCTTGCCAGGTGTCCGAGCGTCTGAAGATTCTGGCTCAAATTATAACTCAT
>JAPLHH010000091.1 GCA_026389735.1 Chloroflexota bacterium
CGGCAAAAGCTGGTCCACCCAGGCAGGAGACATTATTCCTGCCTTCAATACCCATACTCTACCATTGCCAGCGCCATCTCGGGTGCCGATGGCAACATCGCGGTTAGTTCCGCCGTAGGTCACAGAGACATCCACACAGCTAATATATTCGCTAGCAGCAGCCACGAAATTTGTATTCTGCCAGGTGGCTCCACCATCCTGGGATATAAATACCTGCTTTGGTCCGCCTGGGGTCGGCCCACTTATGTTATCGGTTACGGCTACAATAAAGTTCACATCATCCGGAGCCACCGCTAAATTCCAGACAGGCATAAAAGCGCCGCCGGTTATTAGCTGAGCGCTCAGTTCATTCGGCCAGGTAACGCCGCCATCGCTTGACTTATATAACTTCCCACCTGGTATATCCACGGCGTAAAAAGTGTGGTCATCAAAGCCGATGGAAATGACATTTACTTCGGATGGGCTGACTATTACGTTGCTAAGGGGACTCGGTGTATCAACAGTAGTCCACGTCAGCTTACCCGGGTCAGCCGATACCGGATTAACATTAGACAAAGATATTAAGCTGGATAGCAACACCAGGGTAAGTATTATTCTGAAACAGCCGATGTTTCTTGATTGTGACATAAGTTACCCTGTTAAGAATGCGCTCTCAAATAAGCTTCCTTCTTTTACCGGTTCTGGCATCATAGGTGTTGGCGAATAGGACCAGTTGCTCCTTGCTGATAAACCACTGGCCTCCTATTTTCTCCCCGGATGGGCTGCCCTGCCTAAGAAGCCGCCGCAGCGATTCCTCATGTATGCCAATCTGCCTGGCAGCAACGCGTACATTTACGAAGCTTTGCAAATCTATCATTGTTGTTGTTTTAAACAACTACTATTTTGCATTAATGCTCTACCGTTGTCAATCGAATTCTGGAACAAACCGTTGCCAACAATTGCCCTTTTGGGACTAATGTACTAGCTTAAAAATGACCAAATACTGAATGAAGTTAAATAAATGTATTGCAACTTGCCAACATTTCCTTTAAACTTTCTTAACTGCGACTAAGTAGCAGGAGACGATAATGGTAGAAGTCGTTGATGCAATTAGAATGGTAAAGCAAAACCCTAAGGCTATGAAGCTTATCCAGAAGATTATGGAGGGTAAGATAAGCGAAGTCAAACCCAGCACCAACCTGGCCACTAAGGATGGGTTCGGTTACCCTCAAGCCGAAAGCATCCTTGAATCAACAACTTCGGAGACCGTCGCCACTCTGGAATTTATGGCCACTGAAGACATTCTTGAGAGAAATTTACATGAAAATATCCTGTTCTGTCCCAAGTGCCAGTCTCCGAATTTGAAACGCGGACTTAGCTGTCCCAAGTGTGGCTCAGGGAACATTGCCAAAGGAAGGATACTGGAACACCTTGCTTGTCGCAACAACAGCCTTGAAGAAGATTACGCAAATAACGGTAAATATATCTGCCCTAAATGCAGTCAAGAGCTTAGATTTCTCGGCACCGACTATCAAAGCCTGGGCATCAATTACAAATGCCGCGAATGTGGTGGAATATCTAAAGAGGCCGCCTTCAATATGCAGTGCCTGCAATGCTCACATTTGTTCCCCGAAGGTGAAGCCAAAGAAATAGTTCTCTATTCCTATCGCCTTAATGAAGGGAAAAAACGCCAGCTTCAATTTGAACTCAGTGAAAAACCACGATTCGCAGATTTTTTCAGAAGCCGGGGCTATAATGTTATTGAAAGTGCCAAAGTCAATGGTACTACAAAATCAGGAGCTAAGCACGTACTGGATATCCTGGCACAGCGAAGCGACGGCGTGGTAACTTACACCATCGGTGTGGGCATACTTGTCGATAGCCAGGGACAGGAAGTAAGTTTAGCTGAGGTTTTCGCCTTCGATAAC
>JAPLHH010000046.1 GCA_026389735.1 Chloroflexota bacterium
TGAAAGATAACATCATACTTCGCCATCGGGTAGAGAAATTTATGCGCGATTTTCTCGATGCCAAGGGCTTTGTCGAGATAGAGACGCCTATTTTAATTAAAAGTACCCCGGAGGGAGCCCGTGACTATCTTGTGCCCAGTCGCATTCATCCCGGCAAATTCTATGCGCTGCCTCAGTCCCCGCAGCAGCTCAAGCAGCTATTGATGGTGGCCGGATTCGAGAAGTATTACCAGATAGCTCGCTGCTTCCGCGATGAAGATTTGCGCGCTGACCGCCAGCCTGAGTTCACACAGCTCGATGTGGAAATGAGCTTTGTCGACGAGGAAGACATACTCAGCCTTCTTGAAGAATTGTTTATCTCTCTGGTGGAAACAGTTAAGCCGGAAATGCGGATGCTGAAACCGTTCCCCCGGCTTTCCTACGCTGAAACGATGGAGCGATATGGCACGGATAAGCCGGACATACGCTTTGGCCTGGAGCTAAGAGACCTGTCCACGATTGTCGCCGAATCTGAGTTCGCCGTCTTCCGTTCTGCTATACAGGGCGGCGGCAAGGTCAAGGGTATATGTCTACCCGGCTGTGCTGATTATTCCCATAAGCAGCTAGAAGAGCTGACTGAACTGGCAAAGTCCTGCGGAGCCAAAGGCCTGATAACATTAGCCTTACCTTCAGATAGCTATCATAGTCTGGAACAACTAACCCCCGACAAAGTCAAATCGGTAGCCGCCAAATACCTAACCGCGGAACAGCTAAAAAAGATAGTCCGCAGGTTCGAAGCTAAACCAGGCGACCTCATGCTAATCGCGGCCGGTGAACACAAAATGGTTGATAAAGTGCTAGATGAACTGCGCCGAGAGATGGGACACCGTCTCGGCCTGACTGACCCTAACCTGCTAGCTTTTGTTTTTGTTGTCGACTATCCCTTGTTTGAATGGAACGATGAAACAGGGCGGTGGGAGCCGATGCACCATCCATTTACAGCACCTCGTGAAGAGGATATACCACTACTTGATACAGACCCGTCAAAGGTGCGGGCACGCCATTATGACATTGTATGCAACGGCTATGAGTTATCCAGCGGCAGCATCAGAATTCATACCCGCCAGCTCCAGGAGAAGATATTCCGCCTGCTCGGCTATAGCAGCGAGGAAATAGAAGCGCGGTTCGGGCATCTTCTAGAAGCCTTCGATTACGGAGCACCGCCTCATGGCGGCATCGCACCCGGCATCGACCGCGTGGTGATGTTGCTGGCAGGTGCAGAAAACATCAGAGAGGTAATTGCCTTTCCTAAAAACCAGAGTGCTATCGATGTGATGAGCGACTCACCATCTCCGGTCTCTCAAGCCCAGCTTGATGAATTACATCTAAAGCTGCAAGACGAAGAGACTGTCCAGACTTGAACTGAAAGCAGTGCCCTAAATTGTTTATAATAATAGATGAGTTAAGAAAATGAAAGTATCTACAGAGCCGGTTGAAAATAGCCAGGTAGCACTCAATATTGAAATGGAGCCCGTTGAGGTAGATAAATACCTCGAAAAAGCTTACAACCGCCTGGTTAGAAGGGTCTCTGTCCCTGGCTTTCGTAAGGGGAAAGCGCCCAGGGATATACTGGAGCGTCATATCGGCAAAGATGCCTTATTTCGGGAAGCCCTCGAGGACCTGATACCAACGACCTATAAAGAGGCTCTGAAAAGTCAGGAGATAGATGCCATTGCTCAACCTCAGGTCGAACTTATCCAGACCGAGCCATTGATTTTTAAAGCCGTTGTGCCGCTTAAGCCTACAATCAAGCTCGGAGATTATAAACAGATAAAGGTTGAATCCAAGCCAGTTGAAATCAAGGAAGAAGATATCGAGGCAACCATCGAACAACTGCGTCATCAACAAGCTATCCTGTCACCAGTCGACCGCCCAGTCCAATTTGATGACGTAGTAACCATCGACGTCGAGGGCGAGAGAGACGGGGAATCATTTCCCATCCGTAAAGACGTTGTATATGAGGTCACCAGAGAAGCTCGGTTACCTCTTCCCGGGTTTGCTGAAAAGCTGGAAGGCATGAGCAAAGGTGAAGAAAAGAGCTTTGTCTTGTCCTATCCTCCGGACTATGAAATGAAGGAGCTGGCTGGAAAAGAACATGCCTTTAAGGTTACAGTTACAGAGATAAAAGAAAAGAAGCTGCCTGAGGTTAACGATGAATTCGCTAGAAATCTAGGTAAAGAAGACTTAGCTTTACTGCGAGAGCAAATAGCGTCTAATCTGAAAGCCAGGGCTGAGGAAAGGGCCCGTTTGGAACTGGAGCAGAAGGCGGTTGATGCCGCTGTCGAACTCAGTGAAGTGGAATATCCGCCGATATTAGCGGATAGAGAAATTGACCGATTGCTCAGCGACGAAGCAAGGCAATTCACCGAAGGCATTACCGGACTGGAGAATTACTTGAAAACCCTGAATAAGACAATGGATGACCACCGAGAGGAATTACGCCCGATGGCGAATCGGCGTGTTGTCCGGTCTCTGGTTCTGGGCAAAGTAGCTGAAGCCGAGAAAATAGAAGTAGCTGATTCAGAAATAGATGCTGAAATAGAGAAGATGGTGAAAGATGAAGATAAGCAGGCTGATGAGATAAGGAGATTTTTCAGTCTTCCCCAGGCTCGTGACTCTGTTAAGCAGTTTCTGGCAGGTCGAAAAACCGTTGAGCGGTTAGTTCAGATAGCTACAGGCTCCACTTGATTATCGAGAGCATTTATCTGTCACCCTGAGAAACGGGAAGGGTCTCTAGATTCTCCGCTTCGCTCAGAATGACAGGTGAAGGACTCAGAATGACAGGTGAAGGACTCGGAATGACAATAGAGTTGGTAAATGTTATAGTATGTTAATTTAGGGAGGAGAAGGTAAGATGGACAATTTACCCCAAAGTATAATTCCAATGGTTATCGAAAGCAGTGCTCGGGGAGAGCGAGCCTTTGATATTTACTCGCTGCTTTTGAAAGAACGTATTGTCTTTTTGGGCACACCCATTGATGATCATGTTGCCAACCTTGTTGTTGCACAACTTCTTTACCTGGAGCGCGAGGATACGGACAAGGATATAAACCTTTATATCCATTCGCCAGGCGGAGTTGCGTATTCTGCTCTAGCCATTTATGACACCATGCAACTAGTTCGACCGGATGTGTCCACAATCTGCATCGGACTAGCTGCCAGTGCTGGCACTGTTCTTCTTTGTGCCGGGGCTAAAGGTAAACGATACGCCTTACCTAACGCTACTATTCAAATGCACCAGGCTATGGGTGGTGCCAGTGGTGAAGCAACCAGTGTTGAAATAGCTGCTCGCGAGCTTTTAAGAGTGCAAGATACAATACGCAAGATAATAGCTAAACATACCGAGCAACCATTGGAAAAGATAGCTCATGATACCGACCGCGATTTCTACCTTAACCCACAGCAGGCGGTGGAATACGGGATTGTGGATGAAATCCTGACCAAGCCAACAAAAGAAGAGGCTAAGAAAAAGTTATAACTCCTTGTTGTAAAGCTCTTGGTAGCGTTGGGACAGTTCGCCAAGAGTAGGTAGGCCGGCTCTTGCACCTACCTTGGTGATGCAGAACTGGGCAATAATGTTCCCTGAGCGGCCAGAGACCTCCAGCCCTTTGTTATTAAGCAGGCCATACAGAAATCCGGCGGCGAAGGCATCGCCAGCAC
>JAPLHH010000185.1 GCA_026389735.1 Chloroflexota bacterium
TGGCCGCTACTCCATTGCCTAGACGAACATACTGGAGTCAAAACAATTTGTGGTATGGCTGGAGAGGGGAACAATTGATTAAGCAAGTCAACCGACTGAACGGTATTCCAGTAGCCCATTCAGCCTCAATTACTGTTGCTATTGAAGTGGATTTATCAGCTGCTAATGACTATCCACCAAACGCTTCTGATCTTATGCCATTAAGAGACAGCTGGTTTAACACCGCTACTTATCCTGCAGAAACAGAAGTGGTATATGAAGTGGTTGGTGGGTTCGATTTGCTTCCACCTAATTATAAAACAATACTGGAAGGATTTATTTGTGTATCTCCTGATTATGTATCTAGAATTACTGGAGTAGTAGTAAGGGTTCCGTCATATTCAAATAACCGCAACCCAAATCCAGTTGTAGGTTGGGATACAGCTATTGCTGAAAAAGCTCCTGACTTAAATGTCCATCAGTTGGTGGAAAATATTATGGACAACAATGAAATTCAAAGTGCCGTTTACAAGTCTACCTAAGTAGGCTATTATCTCCCTTCTATATGGCTGCTTCTTCTTTAGAACTCGCAATGAAAGCTGATCTCGCTGCATTGTTTACTTATGATATGCCCCGTACGGCCATAATCATCTCCAATGGCATCACAACCACCTACACGGTTCTTCTGAATGACTTTGCTGAAGACGAAATTGATGAACTGGGTGGAGCTATGGTCAATATGGGTCAAACAATTCACTTCAAAGCTTCTGATTTGCCTTCTGTTGAGCCCGGATCAACACTCTACCTTCAGGATGTCGATCATAATGGGCCTCCGGGTACATTCATTAACCGGAAAAAGCTAGTCGTTTCCACTACAACGTCTGCTGATAGGAATGAATTGATTGTTCTCGTAAAGGGAGCTTAAATCTTATGAATACCAACTCAATTATTGTGGCTTGTGAGAACGCTATCTTATCCATCCTTTCACCATACCTAGAAGGATCAATTTTAGAAGGAAAGTTGCTGATCAGTGATGAGTCGCTGATAAAAGACCCTATGCCGTGGGCAGTTATTCACGCCACCACAACGGAAGAGGTCATCACCCCTAACTCGGGCATCTATAAGGTGACTGTAAATTTGACCTTTAAGTCTCACGTAAAAGAGACATCTACTGAGCAGCGCACTGACGCCATTGAAAGGATTATAAACTTCATCACGGTGACTCCGGCCAGTCTGCTATCGTCAGTACTCAATTTTTACTGTCACGGCTTTGTAGAAAGCGGGGGTTCGATGATAGTTGATGGTGAAAATAAAGCGTACGTGTATGGCACCACTCTAGAGGTGTACTGTATGCCTAGAGATAACACTTAGAGACTGGCGCTTGACGGGATTAAGTAGAGGTGTTAAGGTGGAGTTGAATCTTAAATCTAATCTTATAATTTTATGGCTGTATCAACTAAAGGAACTGTCGGCTGCGTTTGGGGATTGACTGCTGATGCAGGAATTCTCGTACAAACTGTTGGGTCTAAAGTATCCATCGAAAAGAATGAAGTGCGAAATCACGAAGGTGAATTTGTCGCCATTGCATTCTACAACCCTACTAAAACTTACTCTATCAGTGGAGTAATGACCGGTGGGGCTGGGGGTATCGCCACTGCTACTGTTGCTAATGTGGTTGCTTCTAACAACACCAACGCTCTTGGCGGCGTTACTACTGGCCTCATCTTGGTTGATGATGTTGATATTTCTAAGGGCAACACTGAGTGGAACAAAATCACGGTCAACGCTACTCAGCGTCCTTTGATTACCGCTTAATCTTCTCCTACACAATGACATATATACTCTATGGACAATAACGCCCAGCTCGAAGCTACTGGCCGCCAATCTGCATATCGAACTAACGATATCAAGCTGGCGGCTATCCTCATTTCTCTTGGAATTCCCATCAGAAAATTTGACCCTGTAACCTGCATTCTCACTACTGAAAATGGACAGGATAAGAAGACCTACAGCTTTTGGTTTCTTGTCAATGCTGATACGCCTGATGCAAAAAAGCTGAGTGAAGGAGTTGCTGCTTATGAAAGAGCCCGAGACTGGACTGACTTCAGTTTAGACCCTGAAAATCCGGTCTACTGGATGAAGGGAGTGCTGGAGAATCGGGAGGTATTGCTCAACTGGATTCGCAAAGACGTTCCTCCTATGCGAATCATAACTCACGGTAACAAGACCGTTATGATCGGTGAAAAGGTCAGCAGACGTACTCGCGAATACTTTAAATCTTTACTATAACAAATATCTATGACTACCAACGAAACTACAGAAGAACCATCAATCCACACTCCTCTTTCGGATGAAGATTTTCTTACTCCTCCGCCTACTTTTAAGGGAGTGGTAATTCCTGCACTATCCTACGGGCGGCGAGCCTGTATCTTGTCAGTAGTAGATTTACTTAATCCTCAATTCTTTGACATTGCCGGATTTATTTACGGGACGATTTGCCCTGAAATGGAAATCATCAGCGCAAAGCGGGATGTTGCTAAATGGGATAAGGCCGTCTACAAGTGGATTAACAAAGTGAAGTTTACAGTAGAGGACTCAACGGAGGCACTGGCTGTCATTACTGCACTGCTTGACTTGAGTGAAAAAAATAAGACTGTGCCAATTCCTAAATCTAAAGATTTGGATTATGAATTAGAAAGGGAACTTGAAGCAGACCCAAACGAATAACGCCGTCACCCTGCGCGGCTTACGTAGCGTCCCTAGCAAGGCATTTCAGATGGGACGAACACTATATTCTATGGGAACTGCCCCTTCATCGCGGCTGGGCCTATCTACACGCTCTTATGCGTATGCAGGGAACCCCGACAATGGATGCAGCGGAGTTTATGAACGAGCAACAAGAGTTCTCTGCTAATTTATTGGAATAGATTTATGCCATCAATTACCTTAGCTGTAGACTCGATGTTGAACGACCTCGACAAGTTAAACTCCGCAATGAATGCGGAGGCTGCTAAGGCTGTAAAGTACTATGGTAAATACTTCTTTTTGAACACCCGGAAGGAGGCTAAGAAATTTGCTCCTACCGCTGATATAATCACTGCAAAGTTCAACACGCTAAAGGGCTTTACTTATGGCAGGAATAAGAAGGGTAAATTAAGGATGGGTGGCAGAGAAGCTGAGTTGAAGAGGCGCATCAGTCGCATTGGGGTATTGTCTAAGGGCTGGAGGTTCTGGAAGTACATCAAGACCTCTTCTTCTATCAGCTACTGGATTCAAGATTCTGTGACATATGCTGATAAGCAAGAGGTTCTTCATCAACCAGCTTCAATAGCCGCTGCAAAGCTACAGTCTCGGTTTGAGGTAGCTATGCAGAAGACGATGGATAAGACACTTGCCTCATTTTAGTATTGCCCCTATACTCTCTCTACCTAAATTATGCCAGCTAAAGCATCAGGAGTCTTAACGCTAGATACAGCCCCCTTTATTCAGTCACTGGAGGCTGCTAAAATCGCTTTGAAGGGCTTTGCCGTAGCAGTAGGGGCAATTGCACTAACTGCTGTTGCTGGCTTTGCTGTACTAGGAGTTGGGTTGTACAAAATTATCAGTTCCTTTAAAGATGGGTTGGTTGCGGCATTTCAGTTTGGTAAGGAGATGAATTCCGCAGCTAGGCAGATTCAGGGGGTTGGGGTTGGCAACTTTTTCTTGATTCAGAAAGCTCTTGAGAAGAGCGGGATGAGCGCAGAAGAGGCTAGATCCTCAATGAAGCAAATGAGTGAGACGGGGATGAGCTGGGATAAGTTGTGGAAGACCCCAAAGGACGCCGCAACCGCAATAGCTGCTGCAAAGGAAGATTTTGGTCCTATGGCCACTGCTTTAGACAAAGGAGCAAAAGCAGTAAGTGCCCTTAAAAATATCATTGATAGCCTTAGTCTGAAATTCGCCACATTCTTTCAGGCATTTCTAGCTGGAATTGTTGAGCCGCTAAAGGTAATGCTGAAGGCAATTGAAGGTGCTATTGATTTATCTAAGTTAGGCACAAAATTAGGAGATAAGCTTGGGATGGTAATGACCCAATGGATAGGAGGAATTGCTGATGGCAATATTGGAGCGGTGCTGGGAGCTCAGCTTAAATTAGCGTGGATTGATTTGACAAAAGAGCTCGATAAGTTTTTTAAAGAAGCTGGTACTTCGACTGGCGAAATGAAGGGCAAGCTTGGTCAAGTTTTTTCAGATGCAGGAGCATTAATAGGACTGCTGCTGATGGGCGCATTTACTCAGGGATCTAGGTTAATTGGAGACACGCTTGCAAATTCTTGGCGGTTATTTGCGAAAGTAATGAACGAAGCTGCTCCAAAAATCTTTGGGAAAAGTGGAGAATACAATAAATCAATCAATGATGTTGAAACAGCCGAAAGATCACGCAAAGCTCAGGAAGCGGTGGTAAGGTTCAACATATCTCGAGCGGGTTCAAGTGAAGCCTATGTTAACGGCGAAGACTATGCTCGAGACGCAAAGAGGACGGCGGAACTTGATGCAGATGTAAAGCTAAAAAAAGGAGTTCGCAATATCTATGCCGGAGAGCAAGACAAGAACACTCCATCTCAGCAAAAGGCTGCAGAAGCATTTATAGCAGGGAAACCTAAGGATGGCGTAGATGAAAAAGCCTCTGCCCGAGCCAAAGCGGACGAAGTATACAATGAGGCTTTAAAAAAGGCTTCTGCAAAATTAATAGCGTCAGGAGAAGCAGTAGGCGGGGTTGTAGGAAAAGTAGCAGCGCAAGTTGGCGGATTTGCTAAATCATTAGCTGGTACAGAAGCAGCCGCTAGAAAGACTTTAGCTGATGCTGAAGTCTCAGGGATTATAGCAGGGGAACTGTACAAAAAGGAAAATCCAGAACCCGAGGCTCCTCCACTTGGTCAAGTTAAACCAATGGAAATCATTGCAGGATCATTGGCTAAAATAGGAGGCAGTGGTGGTGTTTTTCAATTGGGGCAAGATATTGTTACGCAGAATGCTACTCAAACCAAAGTCAACACGGCAAACACTGTTGGACTCCTTAAGCAAAATAATGTTTACCTAAAGCAAATTGCTGGAAAAACTAGTAGTGCTGCTGGAGTTGTTGGCCCTTAAATCTTTATAAATTATGAGTGGAGTAAAAAAATACGGAGTCAGTTTAACAACAAAGCCTCAGACAGCAACTGGATATGAAGTATCAGTAGGTCCAGACGGGGCGTGTTCTGCTACTGTCACATATGCAGCCAATGCAAGTAACTTCAAATTGACTCAATTGCCAGTTATTGGATCAGAGCATCCGGACTTTAAACAATTAAAGTTATGGGACACTAAAGCGACTAGGGAAGCTGGAAACATAATGAGGGTTATCTCTACATATAAAGGAGTAGGAGTGCCAGACCCTACAATTTTGGCTGTATATGAGTTCAACTTAACGTCTACTCAAGACCCAATACTCACCCATCCCAAGTTTGCAGGAGTGCCAGATGTTGCTGCTGGTCAACAATACCCTTTGCCAAAGATCAATCAGGCGGAAGTTAAAAGAATAAATACAGAAATATCTAATGGAGAGATATACACAAAAGAGAATGTCTATACTCCGGCGAATAATTTTAATGGTTCCGCGCCTTCTGTAGGAACAAAAGGAATTGCTCGTAGATCTACTCAAATTGGACGACTATATTATCTGCTAAAGACAATGGGTATTGAGAGTTATCTGAACCCAACAGGCTCTTTAAAGAAAAGTTTTGTAGCAAATAACATCATAAATCAGATGTATATAGGGCTGGGATACATCGTTAACGCCAATAATATTCCTAAGGTTGGGCAAATCTATGAGGTTTGCAAAGCCAACAAAAGATCGCTTCTCTACACTGGATTATCGTGGAAAATACAGGGCGCTTGTATTACGGTTACTCAAGACTATCAAATGAGCGGGTACGGTGGATGGAATTACATTTTGTATACATCACCAAACGGAACCGATCCTACTGCACTAACTGCAGGAGATCAGGCTCAAGCAGGAGCTGATTCTACTGAACCTGTCCCTACCTAATCCACTCTATCCTATTATTTTATGAGCCAAGAACTATCATTTTCAGCAAACTTTTCCTTTTCTAAAGACAACCTGTCTTTAACTAACAACTCTAATTATGTCGATACAGTAACGGGAACTAATTTTATTAATTCTACTCAGTCTGTTACTTCAGCAGGAACTACTATGGCCTTTGGTGCAAATATGGGAGTGGCCAGTGTTGGTATAGTAGTAATCCAAAATGCTGACCCTAATCATTACGTGGATATTGACTTCAACAACGATCTAACTTTTCCGATTAGATTGAATCCAGCATTTACTGATGGTGGTGGGTTAGGCGGATTCTTTATTGCTTATCTTGGAACGTCTGTGACTGTAATTAAAGCAAAAGCATCTACGGCGGCCACCGCAAGCTGTAACGTCATTGTGAGTGCTGTTGAACACTAAAATAGACCTATGTCACTAGATCGCAGATTACCCGTTTTTAATGCCGGAAAGTCGTTGTATGACGAGTTCGGGGCAAAGAAAATGAATGACTTTGTGGCTTATGTAAAGTCACTTACTCCCGTGGCTGGAAAAGGCATAAAGATATCTAAAAATGAAGCTGGCGTAGTATTTGAGTTAAATAATGAGGTATTAGAAATATCCGGCGACTTGGACACTCACTATGCAATGGGAGAGTGTTTTTATGCTTCAAACAGAACTGCTCCTAGTGGTGGAAGAACTTATGGACCGTGGGGTGGAATATGTGATCCGGGGATCAATCAGTATCCGGGTAGTATTGGGCAGCAACCATCGCTCCCAACAGGGACAACTGTTGCTTCTCCATCATTTGATGAATGGAATAGACTTTACAGAACAAGATTATCATCAATAATTAATCGTGCCGATTATCCATTTGGAGTACCGGAACAGGGAGTTAAATTTAATTTTATAGAAAGAGAGTTTAATGTAAACGAGGCATGGTTGTCTTTTGATACCTCCCCCTGCGCCCCCGGTTCCTATCAAAAATTCTACAGTGCAGTAACTGACCCAGCGTATGCTGGCGTAACAGTTCCAAAAACTTTTACAGATTTTGTGCAGGGTGAACATTCTGGATTTGTAAATCGACAAGCGCGGTTTGATGCATTTGGTAGATTAGAAATAGTTGGCACTCAAGCTCTGTCAGCAAGAAGACCTTACTTTGAGCTTCCATATTTACTTGGTACTACTTCTTTTGGATCTAGCACAGCAGGACCGGGGGGTGTAACTGGATACTGGGGTGGGGAAAGAGATAAATCCAGTGTCGGCTACATCACCTCAGGAGTTAATGGTTGGACTGATACTTGGAATGTTACTAGGCAGCCTATTGGTCCGTTTTACCCAGATAACGTGTCGTTGCCGACAGGGCCGACCGTATACATGCAACCCAAAACTTTTGGAGTAGAGTACTACCCATTAAGACCGGTATTGGGTGGCACTTCTGGTAACCCACAAATAGTGTATTATCAAAGACCATTAAAATTTGATTGCAGAGGTGGTTTGTTTGAAATAGGAGAAGAAGAGGCAGTCCCTTTGGGCGGCGGCGGTGGCGCAGGTGCAATAATTCCGCTTAATATTTATGGTTCCTATGCAAGTGGTGGTAGTATGTACGTAAAAGTGTACAATGGAACCTTTGGTGGCAATGTGCCAAATGCTCCCGGAAATGAAGTTCCTACGATTACAGAAGGAGGAGTGGCGGTTCGCATTGACGCTGCTACTGCACCAAAGTTGTCAGTTCCATCTGGCACTAAATTGGTCTATATAAAGGTGAATGTAAACACTGGTGGATATGTTTTAAACAGCTTGTATGAAACTACTTCCTCTGTAGATACTCCAGCAAACACTACTGGAACTCTGTATCTAAAAATAGCAACTGTGAGCGCTACCACTGGATCAGTCACAATAACGGAACCACAAAACGTCAGGGGAAGCCAAACCTATGAACTGTGTGGTGGATCGGTTCATCTTTACGCCCTCCCTTAATTTATGAGTTTACTAGGATGCGAATCGGCCCGAGACAGTTTGAAAACGTGGAACAATATGACGTTATCTGCCACCTTTTCAGCGACATCTACTGTTACTGATGTGGTAAGTGACCCACAAATAGTTTACACAAAAGTTTGGAATAGTGGGGAGGAATTTCTAGTTGATAAAACGTGGACTCGTGCCCATCCGTCTGATCTTCAAATAGCCGATGACTATCCAGCTGAAGATAAATTTTGGGTAACAAGTAAGTGTTGCTGCTGGATATGCAGGTTTGAATTGCTGATAAAATCTAATGACTCCAATAACCCTACACCTACAATAGGAACATCACCTACAGAAGTATCATTTAGGGTTCCGTGGGTAGAATATATTGATGGAGTAGAAAACTTAACTGGTACTGATCAGATTTATTGTCGTATTTCTCCAGTTAATGGTATTGGATCTCCCCTAGCTTATACCTCTTATTTTTGTAACGAACCTACTACGGGGGCTGGTCGCACTCCTATCAAATACAAAGTTGTTTGGACCAACAACGGGGTTCCGTGGTCATTTGGTGGAGGTGGTGATGGAACATCTACTAGAACATATACTGGATCTGATGGCGGAACAGGAAGCGGTGCTTGGGATCAACTTGGTTTTAGTCTGACAGAAGGCTCTGGATTAGGTAATAATGATCTAGAACAGACGTATTGTTGCACTAACGAGCAACAATCAATTTATGGCAGACTGGTATGGGCGGTAAACAAGACTAGCAATGAGGGGTATGATTTTAACTCGGTTTTCAGCGGTGATTTAAAAGTGCAAATAGAACTAGAATAAATTGATATGCCTTACTCAGATATTGTTATTCCCTTATATTACGACCTGACCATTCGGAATTGGACTACTACTGTCGGGGGTCAAAGGTTGCAGCCAAACCTTATACTGGGGCAGTCTGATAGTGTTGACTTTGATGTCAAGTTTGTAAGAGACGGTGTAGTGGTAGCGTTAACCCAGACTCCGGTTTGGATCTTTACCATAAAGCCAATTGGCCAAACCACCGCTACTGCTCTAGTAGAGTTAAATTCCGCTAATCAAAGTGGCTCGGGAACCTCTACAAAATATACCTTTACAGCGAGCTTTACAGGTCCTGATTTAGAGGCGTGGCTTGCTACTGTAAATGCCACTACAAATTATGCAGCGATTTGCATTAGGGATTCAGTGAATGAGATTGTTACCCTACCTGCATTGACTTGTACCATACTTCCAGACTATACTCTTTAAAATCTTATGCCTTCATCAATCATCATTGACCTCTACTACGACCTAGTAAGTCTGAATTGGCTTACAGCAGTCGGCGGGGTGGCCATTCAACCAGC
>JAPLHH010000076.1 GCA_026389735.1 Chloroflexota bacterium
TTAAGAGTGCCCGGGAAATCGCTCAGGAAAAGGCCAGTAAGTTAGGCGGACTATCACCCGAAGAACGGAAGGGACAAAGGCAAGACAGATGCCGCCTAATTGGAAAATCGCTGGCTGAGAAGTACCTCAGCCAGTATGATATCCGCCTTCTCGAAGCCGAACTCAACAAACACAGCGCCCAAGATAAAGACTTAATGAAACAAGCAGCCGTCCACCGGCTCATTGAAGGAATCAACCTAAGGTATGGCTCAACGTTAGACAAAATAAGTCAAGGTATTCTAACCTTAGCCAATACTGCAATGGCTATAGAAACTCTAGGCAAAATAAAAGAGCTTTTCCAGGAATACGAGGAGGCTGAAAACAGAGAAAGGCAAGAGATAGAAAAGGCTGGCAGGGAGATACTCCACCAGCTAAGGGTCTCTGGTACTGCCATCAGCCAGATTAATATTCGAGCCAAAGAGGAATGGGAGAAAAGGCTGAATCAATTGACTGGTCCCTTTGAAGAGAGATTGAATTACCTCAAACAGGAACTCTCAAGCAGTGCATGTGTTTAGATTCGCCTAACGACGGCTATAGCCGATGCCTTTTATCTTGATTCGATTGCCAATTGCCTCCGCTCTAGCGCCAGAACTACCTAAGATATGCTCTATAAGCCATAAATTGGCCTCAACATGGTCGGTCACTCGGGGTATAACATACTCTGTTACACCATCAGCCAGAGCGGCATAGATTATCAACTGGTCTGCTAAGAATCTATCAACTGCAGCGCCAGACTTGACGTCCTGAATAAAGTTATTCGCCACGTAGCTGCCAATGCTCTCAGCTCGCCTTCCCTTCTTCCCAGCTCTATCCGAGCCGAAAAGACAGGCTTCAGTTTCCGCCCAAATGGCCAGGGCAGCACCTTCATGATTAGCCGCAGTATCATAAATTGCCTCTATTTTGGCATTATAACCTTCTTGCCTCAATATTCGGTGACATTCCTTCGCCATTCGGTCACTAACCTTAGCTTGCTCCAAGTGGGAACAAATGGCAATCCCTTGTATCTCCCTGACTTCACCACAGCTAACAAGTTCAATAGGCTTAATCTTTCCACCCACCGGCTCGACGCTAACCTTGATGATGCCGCCACCTTGCTCAGCATAGCCAGGGCGCTTGAGTTCTAAATCAGCCTTTATTCCCATCCTCCGTAAGGTAGGGAAAAGAACGTATTTCATGTGATAAACCGAAGGAGCAAAATCCTGGAAGAGACCGCCTGAAATATTGAAAGTACTCGGCTCACCTGCAAAACAGGCTAAGGGCAATAAGGTCATAGCCAGCATGGTGGTTGAGCCGCCAGTACCTATATCCCATTTGTAGTGGCCGCCTTTTATCTTCCTACCTGGCTTATACCTTATCTCCATCGAGCCGACATCTGCCCCTTCCACCACACCCTGCGACATATCCCGGCAAGCCAGAACTGATTGACGATGCTGATGCCGTAAACCAGGCCTATCCCTGCCCGCCCGGATATTCCACATGTGCAACTCTTCAGCTAGCAAAGTAGCCAAGGTAATACCACAACGCAGCAGTGTCCCACTGCCTGACTTGACCGAACCATCTATCTCTATCATCTGAGTACGAGGTTACCTTTATCAGGGCTTGTAGAGCCTGGCAGATTAGAAGCCAAAGGCACCAAAGATTACAGCATGAGGTCAAGAAACTATACTACACTTGAACCATTACGTGGTTGGCAAACTAAGCTAGGTTCATAGCCTGACGCAAAGCAGAATCAACATTCCTATGTGTGTCTTCGGTGGCATCCTCAACTATCATGTTTGTCACTTGGAGCAATCTGTTCTGCTCTGCACTCCCCAGATGTTCCAGCAGTTCCTCCACTCTTCTCGCCAACTGTACCTGGTGCTCTAAAGAAATCTTCTTTGACCGTGGCAGCGCCAACAAGGGATGAGCAAAAAGTGTCGGCTTAAGCAAAGTTGTCAGGTAGATAAATTTAGCCTGGCGATTTGTCTGGGCCAACTTCCAGGTTGATTTGTCTTGCTCCGAAGGTTTCAGCCACTCCAAGCCAAAAGCAAACTGGGAATCAATGAAATCATGCTTAACTAGAAATCTGGTAGCTTCGAAATCCTTAACCGCCACAGATACACAGTAAAGAGCCTGGTCCAGTACAGGCGAATCAAGCCCCTTAATCGCAGCCGTATGACGGCAGTCATCAGGAATTCTAAAAATATAATACTCCAGCGAACCGTGGATGGCACTATGAGCTACTACGTGCCTCACTGCTCCCAGCCTGGCTAATTTGCTAAGCTTGGCCAATTTCTCTAAGCAGCAGATCACCCTAGGATAACCACGCCAGGCATCGTGAGAGCAGATAAACTCCTCATCACCGCTGGTAGTTATGCCTAGCCTAAGCTTATCCTCCTTAAGTAGGGCACGCATGTTGGGTTCCCTATCCACTACATGAATTTCAACTTTGTATGGAACTCTAGGCACAAATCGTCGATAGCAATCGCGGAATGTGTTTTCAATCTCCTTCTTAAAACTCCAGGAGATATTGCCACTGGTAATGATATTTAGCTCAACGGTCGCCATATCTGCTAACAGCAAAGATAGCAATGTTAGTCAGCAAAGTCAATACCAATGCAATTAGTTGTCCATTAGCCTCATTGCAATTGCTCACAAAGCAAGGTAAGATAAGCCAGGAGACAAAAATGGAACAGATCTGGGCGCCATGGCGAATAGAATACGTACTTCAAGCTGAAAAAGGCGGCTGCTTTCTCTGCGAGAAGCCGAAAGAAGACAACGATGAGTCCAACCTCATCCTTTGCCGGGGTAAAAGCAACTTCATAATTTTGAACTCCTTCCCCTATAACTCAGGGCACCTGATGGTAGCACCTTATCGCCACACAGGCCATCTTGACGGGCTGACTGATGAAGAGGCAAAGGAGCACTTCGATCTGGTTAAGCGGAGTCTCAGATTGCTAACCGAAGTAATAAAACCAGCCGGTTTCAACATCGGCATGAATCTAGGCAAGGTGGCTGGAGCTGGAGTGGATGACCATGTTCACACCCACATAGTGCCTCGATGGCAGGGTGACACCAACTTCATGCCGGTGATTTCCAACACCAAAGTCCTGCCAGAAGCATTGGCAGCGACTTACAAGAGACTCAAAGATGGCTTGCGTAGCGTGCTCTAGCTGGACTCACTCATCAGCCCGGGGATAAGAGCCAAGTATTTTAATGAATTTTGTTTTTCGCTTAAGCTCCGCCACAGCTTCTCGACAGACCTTATCATCTATGTGCCCCTCAAAATCAACATAAAATATATATTCCCAGGGTTTATCTCTACTAGGCCTTGATTCCAGTTTTGTCAGGTTTATGTCTCTGGTGGCAAAAGCCCCCAGGCAAGCATATAACGCTCCAGGGATATTCTTGGTGCCAAACACCAGAGACGTCTTGCTTTTCGGTGCTGGCTCAGCCTTCTTCTTGGAAATAACAAAAAACCTGGTGTAGTTATTGACATTGGTCTCAATCTTCTCCGCCAGGATCTCCAAGCCGTAAATTTGAGCTGCTCGCCTGCTAGCCACAGCAGCACATCCCTTCAAACCACTTTCCTTTATCCTTTTAGCGCTGCCAGCGGTATCATAGGTAGGCACGATTTCGGCCTTGAGCTTCCTCAAAAAAACCTCGCACTGGGCTAAAGCCTGCGGGTGTGAATAAATCATCTTTATTCCATCCAAACTTTCGCCAGGCAAAGCCATCAAACAATGGCTTATCCTAAGATGAATTTCACCAACAATATTCAGAGGATAGCTTAACAATAGGTCGTAGGTATCATTAATGCTGCCGGCTTGAGAATTCTCCACCGGAACCACACCAGAATCGACCTCATCTCTAAGCACAGCTTCAAAAACATCACCTAAATAACGACTGGGGAAAAGCTCGACATCACCAAAAAAGGTGATTACCGCATCTTCGCTGAATGCTCCCCTCTCTCCCTGAAAAGCAACCTTAGTCATTACTCCACCCCACACCAAGGCTAATCGCTAGCCAATTCCTCTTGCAAAGCCGCTTCACTGTCAGTAGTCGTCAAAGCGATGATACGGTCATTAGTCTCCAGAATAGTATCAGCCGCGGGCACCTGAGGCTTCTGTCCATTACGTATTAGCAGAGCCAAAATAGACTCGGAAGGCAGTGACAGCTCCTTCATCGACTTGCCCACTGATTTTGACCCCTCAAGTATCTTGACCTCAACAATCTCCATCTTCTCCTCACCCATAGCCAAAAGGTGGATTAGCGGATGTGTAGGTATCTTCTCCTCTATATGCTCCAAAATCAGGTTAGTGACACTAATTGGGCAATCAACTCCCAACTTCTTGAAGATTTTCTCGTTTTCGGGATTGTTAACCCGAGCGATAGTTCGAGGCACCCCAAATTTATGTTTGGCTACCTGACAGGCTACCAAGTTGTCCTCATCCTCATCGGTAGCTGCTATAAACACCTCAGCCCTGGACACCCCAGCCTCAGCCAGAGTAGCCACTTCACAGCCATCACCCCTCACACACACGCTTCCCATCTCATCCTCAAAGTTTTCACATTTGGCCGCATCCTTATCCAGCACCAATACCTCATGCCCTTCCTTCAGCAGTGCTTTACACAAGTGATAGCCGACGCTGCCACCACCAACGATTATTATGTACATTAGGGTTTCACCTCTTTCACATAGCCAGCAGCCTATCTCTCAGCAGTTGAGCAAAAACAGTGGTCGGGCTAATAGCCTCAAGCCCGAGCGCTTCATAAACATCCTTACGCAACGGGTCATATATCCTGCAGATTACCTTAGGAACATTAAATACATGTTTGGCAATCTGAGCTGCCATAACATTGCGATTATCACCTTGAGTCACTGCCACAAAGGCGTCAGCTTCCGTAATACCCGCCTTTTTGAGCATCTCCTCATCGGTACCATCGCCAAGTATCGCCGTACCACCAAAACTGGGCGGCAATCGCCTAAAACTGTGGGCATCTATATCTAGAACAGTCACCTTGTGTCCGTCAGCATCGAGTAAACTGGCTAGTTGAGCGCCAACCCGCCCACATCCCATAATAACTATTTTCATAATTTCTGCCTTAAGACACAGGCTCCCGGCATAGCAGAACACGGCAAGGAGCTTCTTCTAGAACATATGGTATGACTCTACCCAAGCTGAAGGTGCCGAAACGCTTCTTGTAGGTAACACCCATGAGAATTAAATCAGCATCCCTTTCCATTGCCTCGTCAACAATAGCTGGCCCTACTTCTCGCGCCTGAATCAAGTCTGTTTCCACCTCATAATCCCGCTCCGAAGCGATATCCTCAGCACTCGCTAACACCTTTTCTGCCCTCTCTATTTCAGGTTCTATCACTGCGTCCAGAGGTAGGCTGCGCTTGACTTCAATCACATAAACGACATGAACCTTGGCTTTCGATTTCTTAGCCAGGTCACAGGCTAGCTTTACAGCCTCCACATCAGCATCTTTACCATTTACCGCGACCAATATTCTTTCGAGTTTCATCAGACTATGTTATCATCAACGACTGCTTAACTATAAACATTATAATTTGACTACTATGATTATGCAATCTTCTTTGAATTTGACGGAACCTACTTGCTTTAGCCACTGGACTCAGAAACTCTTGCCTTTCGCCAGCGATAGAGGTAATAGGCGCCAAGTCCTACGGCCATCCAACCTAAGCCAACCCAACGACTGTAGGTTTGGGTTATTACTAGAACTAACCAGACGAAGGCGGTAACTAACATCCCCAGAATGGAAGTGATAGGTATCTCCCGCCCTCTTATTTTTAAATTCGCCCCAATCTTAAAAGGACGATGCAATGCAGGATATTTATCACGCAATTTCAAAATGGATGCGTGAGCCAAAAAATAGGTTAGCGCAGCACCGAAAGCGTACAAACCTCCTAACATGATAAAGAGCCGCGGTGCAAAAAAACCGGGAATGAGTAGAACTATTGAAATAGCCGAAAAGAATATTATAGCTATCCAAGGCGTCCGGAAACGGGGATGTACTGAGGCTAAAACCCCAGGCACAAAGCCTTGCCTCCCCAAAAAATAGGTAACCCGGGAGATTCCAATCAACCCTGCATTTGTAGCTACTAGTAGAATGGAAGCCGCTAGCAACCCCACCAATACTGGGAGCAGATCACGCAGTGCAGTCAGAACCCAGGAAAAAATGATCTGAGCTTCAACCGCCGAGAACCACTTGGCCGCCATCTCATGAGGAGCTATAGCTCCAGAAAGATTGTGAACAATGCCGGCTACTGGATCATGTGCCCATTCCGTAGCCAACTCCGTGGGCGACATGGTGGAAAGGCCTACCGTGGCAATGCCCGCAAAAATAATTAATACTGTGACTGCGGTCAGAATATTGGCGAAAGGCACTTTTCTGGTCGGTTGCCGTGTCTCCTCCGCCATCTGGGCTATAGTCTCCACACCCGTATATGCCACCGCAGCCAGGGCTATACCAACAAACAAATTTTCCCAGCTTGGCCAATATAGGGTGATATGCGCATGAAGTGTAGTAAGATTGAAGACGAGCAGAGCACCGAGAACCACGATGAGAATCTGTACTGCCAGGTCCATAATCGCCGCAGATACATTAACGATGGAAGACTCCTTGATACCGATGACGTTGATGAACATGAGGAAAAACACGATTGCCATAGACAGTACGGTGCCCGCCGCAGGTGATTCTTTTAATATCGGCCAGAAGTGCCCCAGATAGGGAGGGATAGTATAAGCTGATATAGCGATGGTAGCGATGTAGGTCAAAATCAGAGCCCAGCCAGAGATAAAACTAGTTAGGTCGTTAAACGCGTGATGAGCGAAGCTAGCAGAACCACCGGCTTCAGGGAACATGGCAGAACCTTCCGAATAGGTGAGCGCCACAAAGACAAAAGCGATTCCAGCTATGGCCAGGGCTACTGGAGTGGCACCCAGAGCTACAGCACCCACAATGCCAAGAGCATAGTAAATGGAAGAACCGACATCACCATAGCCAGCAGCATATAGTGCTGGTATGCCGAGAGAACGCCTGAGATGAAATATCCTTAGCCGAGGACGACGGACAACTCTATCACCTAGTTTGGGATGCCAATTATTACGCACAGTTTATTGTTTTACACGCTCACTGGCGAGGAATTGTAGTCCCGCTTTCACCCTTTGTCAATAGGTATTCAGGTATAACGAGAGGGAGAAAAGATTAAGGTATCGTTGTCCATTGGCAATGGGGGGAGCCTGGATGCAAATGGTTAGATAAGTGTGGCTCATCAGTCGAAAACATAGAATTCCCCGTTTGGCTCAAGGACGATTATAGAAGATTTATCCAAGTACCTAGGCATACTGAGAGATGGCGAAAACTATATAATATGCGTACGTCTGTAGAGCGAGTGTTCTCAAGGCTTAAGAAGGACGGTGATGGGAAGCTGGTTGATCACCGGATAAGAGGCTTGGAAAAGGTAACCTTGAATTGTCTATTAAGTGTTTGGGTTATGCAAGTTAAGATTCTTGGTAGTCCATCATTGCGCAGTTTTACTTCCTGATGTATAATTTCGAATTGCATACGCAGGAGGGTTTCTCGGCAGAACATAGTGCCTAGAGCAAAGGGGGCGTTTGATGATTCGCAAGGTTCACATTGAAAACTTCATGTCATTAAAGGATACAACGATAGATCTTGCTCCACTAACTATATTCATCGGTCCAAACGCATCAGGCAAGTCAGCAGTATTTAAGGCTCTCGTGACCTTGTCCAAACTTCTCGGACCATCACCTGTTCAAGGTCCGCAAGGAGAATTCACTGCTGAACCAGCGGTTACCTTGGACTATCTAGTGTGGCAAGGAAATTCTGGATTGCCTATCAGGTTTCAAGTATGGCTCGCTGACGATAGAGGTGATAAGCCTACCTATTCCTTAGAATTGCGAAAGGAAGCCCGAGGTTGGAGTGTCAGTGGAGAAAGAATGAAGTTAGGGAAAAAATGGTTCGATTCAAGTCAGCAGAACTTTGAACACCAGACAGAACGGCTTGGAGTAAGGAGATGGACTGCTCCGTATAGAGCAACATTGTGTTACCTCGTAAACCCATTTCGCAATGATCAGCTTGCTGCGCCTCAAATTGCGCCGTTGTTACACCTAAAAGAACGCATTGGAGACATATGGCGTTATCGGGTCAGTGCGAATGATATTGCATCCTTTGCGAAGGCCAAAGTGAAAGCGGCGGAGTCATTTTTTGTCGGGGAGAATGGTTGGGGACTATCTTTGGCACTTCAACAATTGCAAGGCTTAAACAGAAAGCTCTTTGAGGCAATCGAGCAAGATCTCAATCGCTTCTTCCCGCACATTAAGTTTATCAACTTTCAGAGCGAGCGATTTGGTGTTGGACTCGCGTTCACAACTGACAGGAGCGAAGACCTTGTACCTGCTTCGCAAGAATCTGATGGTGTTCTGCTTACCCTGTTCTTACTTTGGCGTTTGTGGACGGCACCTTATGACAAGCGAATGGCTCAGGCTAACTTGCAAGTCTGTCTTGAAGAACCAGAGAATGGTGTACATCCCTATCTCCTAGGCGAGCGATTCCGCCTCCTCAAAGAGTTCGCAGTTGGTAACCGGGGACAAAAGGCCGTTCAGCTACTCATAGCTACTCACTCCCCTGATTTTTTGAGCAGCATAGATAGTAGCGAGGAAGCCTACGGAATGATTCGTGTCGTTGAATTCGACCGTGAAGAAGGGACGAAAGTTCATAACCTGAAAGATTTCGCCCAATTCGATACGCTTCTGAGCACATTCAAAAACAACTTGGGTGACCTATGGTGGTCAGGAGCTATTGGAGCTGTTCCATCGTCTCTCGAACACAAGGGCAAAGCATGAATATCATAGTGATAGGTCCGCAAATGGAGGAACGACCACTGCCAGATTATTCACTGCGTCCTGTTCCGAAGCAGAGTCTTAGTGCTGTCGAAATACTAGTGACAAGAATAGGCGAGAAGTTTTGCAAATCTAGTGTGATAATTATTGGCTTACCATGGGTCAATCCTAGGGGGAGAGGAAAGCTGACAGCTTCGCTCCATGATTACTTAGAGGATCCAATATATTTACGCCGAGCGCTGGAGGTGGCTTTCATTGCTCCGCGAGCTACTTACCGTGCAGACGGTGCGCTAATTGCAGCTGACAGCTCCCTTAAAAAACAGTTAAAGCAACTACAGAACTGGGTGTTGTTCCACTTAAGCCCTGCAGTACCGTCCAACCGTATTGTCTGGCACTCCTTTGATCCTGTTTTTGAGGCAACTTTTTGTAAAGTGGGGAGTGATGGAGCCACAAAGGCAAGAGATTTGGCTAACACAGTTTCCCTTTCTGAAACTAATACAACTCTCAGACTATTTTGTGATGCGGTGCGTGTTTTGTTCCAATAAAAGGGCCACCCGTAGGTGGCCTATTCACAATACAACAACAAAACAAAGTGAGGTTCGTCTCTTTTAACCTCTATACTTGTTATATCACGATCCCTGGTTTTTGTCAAGTAATTTTTACCCGTTTTTTGACATTTTCCAAAAAAACTTTCGCACATCCCTAAGGTATTAAAGACCATTTTCGATTGAACTTAATTGAATCAAAAATACCTATTAGGCTATAATGACTAGCTGTGACTAATGGTGAGCGTAGCCCAGTGGTCTAAGGCGCCAGGTTGTGGCCCTGGAGGACGAGGGTTCAAATCCCTCCGCTCACCCCAATATTGAAGCCATTCAGCAAGGAGATGACTCTATATTACCACCTGCGCCTATAGCTCAGCGGACAAGAGCACCGGTCTTCGGAACCGGGGGTCGTGGGTTCGAATCCCTCTAGGCGCGCCACTTTTCGAAGCTAAACTTCCGCTGAAAAACATCCACTCTCGTATATGATTTTCAAAATAGATAACGGATAGCTAACCGAACTTTTTAAAAGAAGGGCTGAAGCAATTCTTCTCTCTATTGCCCTGAGGCTAAACTCAATACCCTTAACACTGAGGAAATATTCCCCGGTATGGGGATCAGGAGCCTGAATTGAGATTCTACCCGGTGGTCTTAGTCTCTTTCTCTAGCACCTCGGCCAGGGCCTTATAACCCTCGCCGCCAAAAGACTTGAATTGTAAGGTAAGCAACTCTGAGTACTTAAAACCTTTAGAGGTAATCCAATCTCTGTGAACCTTGTCTCCTCGGCCAATCATATGACGGGCCAGGTCCATAGCGCTGCTTGAAACTTTATTACACGCAGGACAGTGATAACTCATCTGCTACCTCCTAGTTCACGACGATGCATTACTTAGACTGTTTGCCTTGTTTCTC
>JAPLHH010000322.1 GCA_026389735.1 Chloroflexota bacterium
CATCGCTGAGATGGAGGCCCGCAAAATGCGGCATGACCCTACTGAATTGGCCTTTCGAGCAGTGCAGCCAGCATTATGGCTGCTGGTATTTGGGCAGGTGTTTACCCGTACACACGTGATTCCTACTGGAGACCTGAGTTATCTCGATTTCATGACTCCTGGTGTTCTGGCCCAGAGCGTGCTCTTTATTGCCATCTTCAGTGGTATGACGATTATCTGGGAACGGGACTTAGGAATCATCCACAAGTTCGTGGCCAGCCCAACTCCCCGGGTAGCTCTCTCGCTGGGTAAGGCACTGGCCGGAGGCGTTCGCGCATTTTCACAGGCCATCGTAGTCTATGTGCTGGCGCTGCTCTTGCATGTCAACATAAACTGGAATCCACTGTCTTTGATCGGGGTATTGATAATCATTGTTCTGGGGGCTGCGACATTCACTGCGTTCTCCCTGGTGATTGCGTTCCTGGTGAAAACACGTGAACGTTTTATGGGCATTGGTCAGGTCTTGACCATGCCATTTTTCTTCGCCAGCAATGCACTCTATCCTATTTCGATAATGCCCGGCTGGTTGAAGGTAATCGCCCACATCAATCCGCTGACTTATCAGGTAGACGCGCTACGCGCTCTCATGCTGAGTGGCGGGAGCAGTTCGTTTGGCCTGCCGCTTGATTTTGGCGTGTTAGTTATGACGACAACGGTCTAGGTCATCATTAGCGGGCGGCTCTATCCCCGAGCAGCCACCTAGAATACTACATCGAGACAGGTCGCTGCTACACGCAATACAACCCAAACTCCAAGCTTCCTCTCTGTTTTCCTGGGACATTTATCACCTGCGTCTTTATTCCAGGAGTTTAGCTAAAGCCTGTCGGTCGGCGGCAAACTCTGGTTGATCCAAAATAGGGCATTCCTCGAGGTGACACTTGCCCTTGGCCAGTTCGATAGCAAAAGCAAGGCAAGTTCGCTTGCCACACGTTTTGCAATTTGTCTTGGGTAAGAATTTATGGAGCATAAGACCCATAGCCAGCTTTGATTTGCCTGGCTGCAGAATATCCTGCTGCGGCTGACTCAACTTTGATGCAATCTTATGGCATATCGCTGGCTCAGGATATGCCCCTATGTCATAAAGGGTATAGCCCATAAATAGGACTGGCTCCTCCTGATAACAGCTCCACACCGCCTTTTCCAGCACCTTTGGGTTAAGTCCGGGTACACTGGTATCCCTTTCTCCAGGTTGGCATAGTAGGTTGATGACGCTTACGATCTGGTTCCTAAATCTTTCTATTAGCTCCAGGGGAATGTTATGAAGGTATGGGGTGAGAGCTCTTGTGCCAACAATTCGCTTCGTATCACCGACTCCGTTTTGCTTAAGTGCCAGGAGCGATTCGCCGGGCAAGTGTCCCGCCGACTCCCTTCCACACAGTACGATATATCGTATGTTCGGGTTGGCCACGATATTGCAGATCATTTTCTCCAATCCGATGTTCTCCGTTTGAAGCATTCCTGAAAGGGCGGCACCAGAGTCCACACCAGACATTACCAGCTCATTCAATTCCGCTGGTATGGTAAAGTCAAAGGTATCTAGAGTTACACACACTGCTACCGGAGAATAATCATTGCCCCTCACATAGCGACCTTTCTCCGGAGGATAACCATCTGGTGGTTTTACTTTTAACACGAGTTCTTACTCCCTTACTTATCAAGGCTTGAGCTAGGCTTTGCTCAAAATAGCTCTTTCGCTCAGCTCTGTATCCAGAGCACGACAAGGTATATTCCCACACCTATGAAGATAATGGAAACTGCCACACGAATGATTTTCTCAGCACGGGTGACCGCGTTAAGCCAGGTGGAAACCCT
>JAPLHH010000138.1 GCA_026389735.1 Chloroflexota bacterium
AACGGGAAGACCTTTAAGGATCGGACGCTCACCGTAAATGCGGCTCGACCTCGCTCTGATGACAGAGGTGGTGGATCTTATGGGGGCAGGAGAGGCGGTGGAGGCGGTGGGTTTGGTGGAGGAAGACGTAAAAGGTATTGAATTAAAAGCTAGACCGAAGATCTCTAGTACATTGCTTCTCTAGGCTACACGAAGTTCAAGCTCCTGCTTCTCTGGGGGGGGGTCATCTATACTGACGCAGGCTAGCTAGACAGTAAGCCATTTAGCACAGCGAGCGGGGCCGGGTGTGCATTCTCTGTTCAATGAGAAGGAGCGAACCTACTGATTTCTGATGCTCCAGAATTTTCGGTTTCATAATGTGACGAAAAGTTGGCGGGATGGTAATGAAATTGCCAATTGCGAACCTAAGCAAAGATAGCAGTCCACATGACCAGTGGCCTATAAAATGGGGTAAGGTCATATGTTAAGAAATTTATTGCTTGGCGGGCGCTTATCCTTTAGAGGAAATGTCTCCTAAGAAATATGTGAAGGATTTAAAAGTGCCGACCATGTATGTCCAGGCCAAAAACGATCCTTGGACCGACCTGAGTGACATCCAAGGTTTTTACGAAGAGACTCCCGATAATCCCAAAGATTTTTTCTGGATCGAAGATACGACTCACCGTTTTGAATCTTATAGTTATTTTCAGGGCAGGCCAGAAAAAATGCTTGAGTGGATTAGAAAATGGATTTAGTTATTTAAATTACATCTTAAAAACAAAAGAGGTATTTTCCGCGCCACACAAAAGCCTGTTTTGTTACCTCTTCTTTGACTAGCATTTTCAGCTCTTCTAATAACTATTTAGACTGATACCGGCTCACAAACTAATATCATGTCCACCCGCTGATTTCTATAATTGTGCAAATGGTGTCTAAGATATCCTGTTCTCTTCGCAGTCCTGAGCTCGATCAGATGCTGTGAATACCACGTTGCAAACAGTGACTGGTTTAGCTACCATAAGGTAAGGAAGTGAGAGGGTTGTCAGGAAACTGCTTATCTCAAAAGTCTGAGAGGGAGGAACATTGGCATCCTTAAACGAGAAAGCTATACGGACTGTTTGCGGCTTTTGCCATAATAATTGTGGTCTACTCGCTTATGTTAGTAAAGGTGTACTGCGGCGGGTAAAGGCTGACCCAGACCACCCAGCCAACAGAGGTGATATATGTCCCAAAGGCGCCGCAGCAACAAAGGTAGTCTATTCACCCAACCGCCTAAAGTATCCCCTACGCAGGACAAATAGTGGCTTCCAACAAATCTCGTGGGAGGAAGCTTTGGACATAATAGCAACGAAACTTCTGGAAATCAGAGAGAAACATGGAGGCGAAACCCTGATACGGTGCAACGGTGCCCCAGTAACCCAGACAGCGTGGGATGCTTTCGTCCAGTTTATGGCTGCCTATGGTTCGGCGAATTTCACTGGTTCCGGGCATATCTGCCATATACCACGCGACATTGCTTTCGGTACAGTTTATGGGAGCATGACTAAGCCGGATTACAAAAATACCAGGTGCATGGTAATGTGGGGCTGCAATCCATCTGATTCCAGGTCATATGAGGGTGCACACGGCAGATTTACCCGGTTGATTCCTGAAGCCAAACGCCGCGGTGCTAAGCTCATCGTCATTGACCCCAGGCGCACTAGCCTTGCTAATATCGCCGATAAGTGGCTCGCTATCGAACCAGGTAGAGACGATGCCTTAGCCCTGGCTATGCTCAATGTGATTATCAAGGAAGGACTATACGACACGGAGTTTGTGACACAGTGGACGATAGGCTTCGAAGAACTAGCCGAACATGTGGAGAGGTTTACACCAGAATGGGCACAAGGCATTACCAAGCTCCGTGCGAGCGACATTCGCGAAGTTGCCAGGACATATGCGACTACGAGACCAGCTATCATCCTGGCAGGCAACGGTCTTGACCAGTATCCCAATGTCGTGCAAACAATACGGGCTATTGGCATTCTCTGCGCCATTACTGGCAATCTGGACGTAGAAGGGGGTAACGTTTTCTTACCTAAACCTATTCTGTCTCCCCTTGTCAGCCACCCCTCGGGGATAAAGCGCTTGAGCGCTGACAGATACCCACTGTATCCCTGGGTACCGTTTCCAAGTTTTGTCGATGCTATTTTCAATGGAGAGCCCTATACCCCTAAGGCAATGATTGTATACCACGCAAACCCAGCATTAATCAACGCTGACAGTACCAAGACTAAGCAGGCATTGGAGAAACTCGAATTTCTGGTCGTCTGTGATATCTTCAAGTCAGCGACCGCCGAAATGGCTGATATAATTTTGCCCGAAGCCTCTGAGTTCGAGCAGTATGGCTTTCAGTGTTACGCCAGTGCCGAAGGTGGCTTTGTTACGCTGAGACCAAAGGTCATAGAGCCAATAGGTGAGTCTCGTCCCGTATTCGAAATAGAATACGAGCTGGCCACAAGAATGGGGCTGAATGCAGCCTACCCCTGGACTAATACCGAGGAGTGGATCAACCACAGGCTTAAGGCTTGTGGGATTACTCTGGACGACCTGAAGAAACAACCAGTTATTTATACCACACCACCGTTAGAGTACCGGAAATACCTCAGGCATGGCTTCGAAACTCCTTCAGGCAAGGTCGAGATTTATTCGCAAGAGTTAAAAGACTATGGCTACCCACCATTGCCTGAATTCAAGGATTTGGACGCCTCGTTTGCCGGTGAGACTGCTTCGCCAGATAGTTACCCATTAATAGGCACGACCCGAAGGCCAGGGGTATATGTCCATACACGCTTCCGCAACATACCTACGTTACGAAGGTTAGAGCCAGAACCTTTAGCAAGGCTAAATCCCGAGGACGCTCAAAGTCGTAAAATTGCGGACGGTGACCTTGTAGCTGTCCAGTCGCCGAATGGAATGATTAAGCTCAAGGCAAAGGTAACTGATGAAGTATCACCTAGAGTGGTAATAATTGATTTCGGCTGGGGCAATCCTTGGGATCAAGGACCCAATGTTAATATTCTGACCAGCGATAAAGACCGTGACCCTATTTCCTGCTCAACACCCAACCGGAGATTTCGCTGCCAGGTCACCAAAGTAAATTCCTGAGAACAGCCGCCTGTCCAGGTCTCTATATATGTGAACCTCAACATCCCTCAAAGTATAGGAGATGCCTCTTGAATATTAACAAAAAACACTCCTATTTATAGTTATATAGTTATATAGCGTGGTATACTATAAAACCAAAAAGGAGGTTGATATGAGTTCAATCCAACAGGACTTATCCATATTTAACAAATTTAATTTTGAGAGGCCGCCCGTAGGCGTTAAGTTCTTACCCACGAAGCCGGATGGAATCGAGAGGCTGGATAAGACTTTAGCTTTATGTGAGATGCTTAGAGAAGCACAAGAAAGAAGCCCTTTTTACGCCGTAAAAGAGGACTTCGAGTGTGTAGGACCGCTACTATTGGGTATGGTGGAGCCTGACCCAATTTTTGAGAGCGGGCTAGTAGGACCCGCGTTAGGAATCTTTAAGGAGGCACGTGCCAACAAAAGAATCTATCAGTATATTCCAAGAATGACGAAGGGTACCGTTAACTATGTCGCTTTTTCTCCCTTAGATAAACTGTCATTCGAACCAGATGTATTAGTTGTTACTGCTAAGCCGAGTCAAGCAGAAATTTTACTGAGAGCAAGCAGCTATACGACCGGGAAAATGTGGTCCGGTAAAGGAACGCCAGTGATGGGGTGCGCTTGGCTATTTATTTATCCATACTTAAGCGGAGAATTGAACTTTACCGTCACCGGTCTTGGTTCGGGCATGAAAACAAGGAAGGTATTACCAGAAGGCCTGATACTTATATCCATCCCCTGGGATTTGCTCCCCAGTATGGTAGAAAATTTGCAGGATATGGAATGGGTTATTCCACAGTTCAAAGAGAGCAGAGACGAACATAACGAAACA
>JAPLHH010000068.1 GCA_026389735.1 Chloroflexota bacterium
TTTAGCCATGTTTTGCCTCCTTGGAGTTCTTTCTAAAGGGACCCAGGGCTCTAACTTTAGCGGTCATATCGTCAACCACGGAGACGAAGCGGTCACCTTCGGAAGCTGATACCCAATCGAGGCGCACTCGCTCCTCCTCGACGCCCATTTGAGCCAGCATTTTCTTAAGCAGCGGCATGCGCCGCATTGTTTTGTAGTTGCCCTCGACATAGTGACAATCACCAGGGTGGCAACCTAAAACCAGAACGCCATCCGCTCCCAGTTCGAAAGCTTTGGCAACAAATGTTGGTTCCACCCGGCCGCTGCACATTACTCTGATGATGCGGACATTAGGGGAGCATTTCATTCTGGCAGTGCCAGCTAAATCGGCGCCTCGATAGGAGCACCAGTTACAACAGAAGCCAACGATTCTTGGTTCGAAGTTCATACTAATACCCCTTCGATTTCTGCCATAATTTCTTCGGTAGTAAAATGCTTATGTGTAATCGCTGCACTTGGGCAGGCGGCGACACAAGTGCCACAACCTTTGCACAGGGCCTCGTTGATTCGAGATACCTCGTCTTCCTCAATGAAGTCAATAGCGTTGTAAGGGCAAAGGAGGTTGCAAATTCGGCAGCCAGAGCACTTCTCTTCATCGATGACGGCTACGGCTGCTTCCAGTTCAACCTTGCCTTTGCTAATTAAGGCTAAAATGCGGGTAGCTGCAGCTGAGGCTTGGACTACAGTATCAGGTATGTCTTTAGGCCCCTGACAACAACCGGCGATGAAGACACCCTCAGTCATAGTTGCTACCGGGTCAAGTTTAGGGTGTCTCTCTATAAAGAAACCATCGGCCCCTTGACTGATGCTGAACAGCTGAGCAACATTCTTGGCATCAGAGCGGGCTTCCAGGGCTATGCACAGGATAACCATGTCAACCGGGACTCGGACGATAGTTCCTAGCAGAGTATCCTCGCCAACGACAATCAGCTTTCCTTTCTCCTCTTCACTCATCGCCATATCAGTGACCTCGGCTGGCTTTCCTCGTATGAAGGTAACCCCTTCATCAGATAGCCGCTTATAGAATTCCTCGTAACCTTTACCGAAGCAACGCATATCTATATACATCTGGTAAACATCGGCTTTTGTTTTTTCCTTTATGAGGTGAGAATATTTGAGAGCGTACATGCAACAGACGCGTGAGCAATATCTATGATAATTCTCATCTCGGCTGCCCACGCAGTGGATGATAGCTATGCTTTTTGGCTCCGAGCCGTCTTTCAGAACGATTTTACCGCTGGTGGGGCCTACAGAGTTGCAGATTCTCTCGAATTCGAGACCTGTGACAACATTAGGTAATTTACCATAACCGTACTTGATGATTGGGGTGGGGTCGAAGGGGTCATAACCGGTGGTAACGATTATATTACCTACCTCTACTTCGACAATTTTGTCTTGCTGCTCGAAATCGATAGCTTCTCTCTCGCAAAACTTTTCACAGGCGCGGCATTTGCCTTTGAGGAAATAGGCACAGCTCTCCTTGTCTATGACAGGGATGTTTGGTACTGCTTGTGGGAATGGGGTGTAAATGGCTTTGCGCTGACTTAACCCGAGGTCGAACTCGCTATCGGCTTTCCAGGGGCATTTCTCCATGCAGACCCCACAGCCGTTACATTTAGATTCATCCACAAACCGGGCCTTTTTTCGGATCTTGGCTTTGAAGTTGCCGATGAAACCGGAGATTTCTTCCACTTCACTGTAGGTCATCAATTCGATGTTGGGATGAGAGCCTGCAGAGGTCATCTTAGGTGTAAGGATACAGGCAGAGCAGTCTAAGGTGGGGAAAGTCTTATCAAATTGAATCATGTGTCCGCCGATGCTTGGGTCTTTCTCTACTAGATAAACTTTGTGTCCGGCATCAGCGATTTCTAATGCGGCCTGAATACCAGCGATGCCGCCACCAACAATTAAGGTGTTTGCATTGACCGGAACCTCTCTTGTCTCTAAAGGCTGGTGGTGGTAAACACGTTTTACAGCGGCACTTACCAGGGCTTTGGCTTTCGCTGTGGCTTCTCCGTGGTCTTCGGTGGTCCAGGAGCAGTGTTCTCGGATATTTGCCATTTCGAAGAGGTAGGGGTTAAGGCCAGCTTCTTGAACGGCGTGGCGGAAGGTTGGCTCGTGCAGCAGTGGGGAACAGGAGGCAACCACAACACGGTTAAGCTTTAAATTCTTAATGTCATCCTTAATCATGCTCTGTCCTGGGTCAGAGCACATGAACTTGTATTCGCGGGCAACTGCTACCGCCGGCAGTCCTTTAGCAAACTCAACTACCTGCGGCACATCAACGGTACCGGCGATATTAGACCCGCAGTGGCAAACATATACACCTATCTTTGGCTCCGTGTCTTTCTTTTGTACTACCTTTCTTTCAGACATTATAGTGCCTCCGAAACGAGCTCTGAAATATCCTTAACCTCGACCGCGTCAGCCTTGTCCATAGATATCACACCATCGTTGAAATTGGCCATGCAATAAGGGCAGCTGATAGCTAGTGTATTGGCTCCCACCTCGAATACCTGCTCAAGTCTAAGCTCAGAAAGCCTTTCGCCCTTTTTGCTTTCCATCCACAGCCTCCCAGCGCAACCCCCACAACAGAGGGCATATTCACGATTCTCTCGCATCTCGACGAACTCCAAACCGGGGATGCTGTTCAATATCTGACGGTGCTCATCATATATGTTTTGGTAGCGGCCCAAACAGCAGGAGTCGTGATAGGTAACCTTCTTATTTGATTCTTTAGTCAGCTTTATCCTGCCATCTTTGATGAGTTGAGCTGCATACTGGGAAAAGTGGATTACCTCATAGCTAGCTCCCAACTCGGGGTATTCATCCTTGAAAGTATGATAGCAGTGTGGGGAGGTGACAAGGATTTTCTTAACGCCAAGTTCAGCGAAAATATCGATGTTGGTTTTCGCTAATCGTTGGAACAGGCTTTCCGCGCCTGCCTTGCGTATGCTCTCGCCACAGCAGACTACATTGTTATCCGGGATGCCGAAATCAACCTTGGCTTTTTGCAGGATGTTCACCGTTGCTACGGCAGTCTTCTTAGTGGGAGGGTCATATGCCTGGTAGCAGCACGGGAAATACAGTATCTCAGTGCCTTTGGTGAATGTCTTGACGCCGAGGTCTTTGGCCCAATCCATTCGCCTCTCCGGCGGTTCTCCCAGCGGATTCCCTACGGCGGAGATATTCTTCTCTGAGATACGTAGTGAGTGAGGGACTACGCCGGCGCCGACTTCCATGATAACGCGGCGCATGGCTCGCATTATGTAAGGTATCTCTACATCGCGGGGGCAGCGGTCAACACAGGCTTTACAGCCAACACATCTCCACAGCTCTTCGTCCTCAAAGTCAACCACGCCGAGTTGACTTTTATGAATTAGTTTGCGCAGTGTGAAGCTCATTAACCGGTTCCAGGGACAGACGCCGGTGCACAGACCGCATTGATAACATAATTCGAGGGGATTGCCCCCCTCCTCTAAAATGATATCGGTAGTTTCTTTCAATGGTGATACTGCTTCCATAAAGAGCCCTTCCTTTCTCTCGATTTTGGCAAACCGAAATATGATACAACATATCGTAAATTATTTGCAAGGACAGGCACGAAGATTTTGCCTAGTTCAGGCAAGATTTTCAGGTAGTTTTGCGCGGGTCTTTTCTTTTAAGGGAGACGGTTACACATTCGCCCTTTTGTCATTGTGAGTGAAACAGTGCCAAATTGGGCGAGGCTGGAATCTCTGGCTAAAAGCGATATTGTTTGAAATTGGAGGGCTGTTGGGTAATAGTCAATATCAGCTATTATGACCAAAAGGTCCAAGCTCTCTTACTTGCTCTGTCATCTCATCTACTATGGAAGCAAAGCGGTCTGCTTCCGAAGCTGAGACCCAGTCTAGCCTTACTCGTTCCTCCTCAATACCAAGCTGCCCCAGCATTTTCTTGAGCAACGGTATCCTGCGGGCTTCTTTCACATTACCTTCCAGGTAATGACATTCACCGGGATGTCAGCCGCAGACTAGAACCCCATCTGCACCCAGTTGAAAAGCCTTGAGGATAAAGGTGGGCTCTACCCGGCCGCTGCACATGACCCTGATTACGCGCACATTGGGCGAGTACTTTCTTCGAGATGTACCTGCCAGATCAGCCGCAGCGTAGGAACACCAGTTGCATAAGAATCCGACTATCTTTGGCTCGTAGCTCATACTAGCACTC
>JAPLHH010000255.1 GCA_026389735.1 Chloroflexota bacterium
GGACATCAGCAGCAGTAGTGCTAGCAGCTGATATGCTCAGACCTATGTCTCCGACAAGCCTGCTTCTTGACCACCATGGGCCGGCGACGCCGTAGCACCCCGAGTGTATTCGTCATAGGTAGTGCCTCAAATAACCCTGAGGCTAGCACTCGCTTATAGACCTCGTAAGGAGCTTGACCGCCCTTAGACGGGTCTAAAAAGATATCATGGAAGACAAGGAACCCACCAGGAAGCAGATGAGGATACCAGCACTGATAATCTGCCATAACTGTTTCATAGCTATGGCCACCATCTATGAAAACCAAGCCCAGAGGAATAGCCCAATCTCGAGCTGCCACGTGTGATTTGGTAATCATGGGCACAACAGCTTCTTCTAACCCGGCTTTTTGTATTGTAGCTCTAAAGCACGGGAAACTATCAATTAGACCGGCTTTGCTATCTAAAAGGTCAGAGTCAAAGTATGTTTGACCGGGTTGCTGCTCTTCAGAGCCTCGATGGTGATCAATGGTAAAAAGCGTTCTCCCCTTTATTTTACAGGCAACTCCAAGATATACTGTGGACTTCCCACAAAAGCTCCCAATCTCAAGACAGGGGCCAAGCAAACATGCCTCAAAAGCCAATTCGAATAGCTTCAGTCCCTCCTCCTCAGCAAGAAATCCCTTGACTTCTGAAATAAACTCCGGGATTACACCTTTAGTTTCCATTTGTCTGATAAATAGAATACATCTTCACATCACTGGTTTCAATTATATACAGCATACAGGCAGCAACTTCAAGAGATACCGTTGAGCAATATCATCCTGTCATTGCGAGCCGAAGGCGTGGTAATTCCATGCCTGTCTTACTCACCGTAGAGATTGCCACGTCGCTAGCGCTCCTCGCAATGACAGGCAAAAATGAGATTGCTTCAGGGCTTATGCCTCTCGCAATGACAACTAAACACCATCCGTAGCATACTCTTTCCAAAAGTATTATAATAACAATTTGATGTTAAGGTTGAACGAAGCAGTAACGCTCAAAATTTTTTATACGAGTACAACATTAAGACAACACAATACACCGACATACTATAAATAATGGAGAGCCGAGTTCTAATGAAAAATAGACTAATCACAGCAATCATCCTTCTTATAGTTCTGTCCACAATAGGCTTTGCCGGCTGCGGCGGTGAGCCGCCGGAAGCGAGTCAGAGACAGATAACCGAGGTAATGCGAGGCGATCTCATAGTTACCATCCCTGCTAATGGCAACTTGGAATTACCTGAAGTAAGGAATTTGTTTTTCGACACCCCTGCATTCACGCCACCTTACAGCGGCGTAATAACTTGGGAACCCCCAGATCTTGAAGAAGGGAAATTCGTCAGGGAAGGTACCCTGCTTGCCAAGCTTGATGACACTTACCAGGAGAAGAACGTTGCTATAGCTCAATATGATGTGGAACTGGCCATGAATGAACTCGTGGAAAAGATACACCCGGCGGTAATGGGCTATCCCAAAATGTACCCTGATACCAGCACCGTCCTTCGTGTGGAACAGGCTCAAGAGGAGCTAGGGCGAGCACAAAAATTCCTCGAGCAAGGCAAATATCAAGAGGCTGCAGCTGAACTACGCCTGGCTATACACGACCTCCAGGCGTGCTACGAAATGCTCAATGTTCCGGAAATAGCTATGTCTTTGCAAGGATATAATGAGTATCTAGGTATGCCCATCGAAAACTATCCTGATATCTCCAAGGCAATCAAGCTCCTAGAGCAAGACCTATCAAGATTGGCCGAGATACAAACGCTTATTGAGCAGGGTAACTATGAGGATGCTAAAGCTGAATTGAATACCGAACAATACAAGTTGAAGGAAACTCATCAGCGGGTCAAAAGCCTGAGTGGTAGGATAAGGGTATCTCAAAGAATCGGCGAGTGCTGTCAACAACAAGCAGGACAAAGTGCAGAGACGTCAACCGGATTGATGCCACTGCCCTACCCCGACACCTCAACTTCCCTCGCTTGGCTGAGGCAAGTTGAAGAAACTCTACAAAAGATACAAGCGTGTAAAGAGGAGGGGAGTTGTGGCGCGCTGGAGCTGTCCACCCTTCTGCGCATGGCCCAGCATGATGTGGAAATGAGCCAAACGATACTCGAGGACAACGAGCTGATTTTCCGGAGTGGCCTCAACTTGAAAGTTCTCAGGCAAAACAACCTCAACTTACAGAAGGCACAAAAAGCATTGGAGAAGGCAAAGGAATCGCTTATGAAAACAGAAATCCTAGCGCCTTTTGATGGTATCGTAGAGAACATAAATCTTAAGCAAGGCGACTCTATTGGCCAAAGATTTTCGGTAACTGGTGAGCCCATCGAATCTTATGTTATACGACTAGTGAACACCAAAGACTGGAGAATGAAGGGGGTTGTAGACGAGATAGACATTTTTAAGGTCAAGGTAGGACAGGAAGTCATTATAACTGTTGATGCACTGCCTGATGTAGAGCTTAAAGGCAAGGTAACCTTCGTCTCACCTTTCGGTACCCAAACAACCGGAGTCGTCGAGTTCGATGTAACCATTGCCCTTGAACCTAGTTCGGTGGTTACTGCACTTGAAGCCGTCAGAGCAAAAGAAGATGAGAAAAAGGGAGGCTTAACCGCCACTGCTGATATCATCGTCGAAAAACACGAAAACGTTTTACTGATACCTAACCGGTCTATCAAAGGCTCACCGGGAGACCACTGGGTGGAAGTGGTGATAGATGAGAAGAAAGTTACAACCGAAAAAAGACCGGTTATTTTAGGCGCTCAGAACGACCAGTTCAGCGAGGTAATCTCCGGGCTCAGTGAAGGGGAAAAGATTATTGTCGAGGCAACCCGCAGTCGAATACCAACACCATTCTAACAAGGCCAGCCATTCGAGTGAGATAAAACAGCCCTATTACTTTACCAATAGCAATGATTGATCTGGAAAATATAATAAAAATCTATAAATTAGGAGACGTCGAGGTTACCGCCCTGGATGGAGTAACCTGTCGTATCGAGACAGGAGAGATGGTCTCCATTATGGGGCCATCAGGCTCAGGAAAATCTACCCTGATGAATCTCATCGGCTGCCTGGACAGACCGACTTCCGGAAGATACGAATTAGATGGAATAGACGTCAGCCGTTTAAATGATGACCAACTGGCTGAGATAAGGAACAAGAAAATAGGCTTCGTTTTTCAGTCTTTCAACCTGCTGCCACGAACCACAGCCGTAGCCAATGTAGAGTTACCGCTAGTCTATAGTGGTGCCAGTAATAAACGCCAGCGTGCTTTTGAAGCTCTCGAATCAGTGGGCATGGCCAATCGTGCCCACCACCGCCCTACTGAGATCTCCGGCGGCGAGCAGCAGCGGGTAGCTATGGCCCGAGCCTTAGTCAACAACCCATCACTTATTCTAGGTGACGAACCCACCGGTAATCTGGATACCGAGACAAGCAAAGGCATTATGCTTCTTTTGCAGCGACTCAATAGCCAGGGTATCACTATTGTCCTTGTTACTCACGAAGAGGACATCGCTGCCTACACTCGACGCACGATTTATCTCAGAGACGGTAAAATTGTTAGTGAGAGGAAAAGATGAACCTCTGGGAAAGCATTTTCAGTTCATGGCAAGTCCTATACACTAACAAGATGCGGTCTAGCCTGACCATACTTGGCATCGTAATCGGCGTCAGCGCCGTCGTCTTCCTGGTATCGTTTGGCAGGGGACACGAAGCCAATATCACGGGCATCTTTGAGAGCATGGGCGCTAATGCCATTTACATCACAAGTGCAAGTAGTATGACGCAAGGAATGTCAGGTGCTACGGGAAGTCTTACCCTCGAAGACGCCGAAGCTCTAGCTAATCCCAACCGTGCCCCATCTGTAGCCTTGGTCGCCCCCATGACTGAAAAATTGGCTAAAGTCGTCTATAGCAATGAAAATAGCACCGTTGATATCATGGGTGCCACTCCCGACATTGCACAAATCATTAGCTACCCCGTAGCTGAAGGGGAGTTCATTTCTGAGCAGGATGTCAAGAGAGGAGCCAGAGTCGCCGTACTTGGGAGTAAGACAGCCACGGACCTTTTCGGCACTGAAGACCCTATAGGTAAAACCATCAGGGTAAGCGGCACCCAGTTCGAGGTTATCGGCGTCCTTGAAAAGAAAGGCGGTTTCATAGGCTCTGCAGATGATTTCATCATCATCCCCCTGACCACAATGCAGTCGAGATTACTGGGTGAGACAACCGCACGAGGGCGGCCTATCCAGACTATCGCTGTTAAAGCAGTGAGCACCGACCAAATAGATGCCGCCAAAGAGGAGGTTACCTCTATCCTGCGGCAGCGCCACAATATTAGAGAAAGAGAGGATGACGACTTTACTATCATTGACATGCAGGAAATCCTCAGCAGCATGCGTGAGGTGCTCGGCATCATGCAGGTATTTCTAGGCAGCGTTGGAGCTATTTCCCTCCTTGTCGGTGGCATCGGCATCATGAACATAATGCTGGTCTCAGTGACTGAACGCACACGGGAAATCGGCATCCGAAAAGCCGTGGGTGCCAAGCGGCGGGATATTCTTCGTCAGTTCCTGGTAGAATCGGCTATGCTTAGTCTGACCGGTGGGATAATCGGCCTTACTATAGCTGCATTGGGAACCTGGGCGATTACCGGCGTACAACTGGGACCGTATCCCGTAAAAGCCCCAATGTCACCTGACATTGTAATTATTGCCATCTCGGTGGCAATCTTTATAGGACTAGCTTCTGGCATTTACCCGGCCTATAGGGCTGCCAGACTCGACCCAATTGAATCACTGCGCCACGAATAACTATTTACCCTGGACTAAAGACAGAAATTCAGCACGCGTCGCCGCCCGAGTCCGAAAAATCCCTCTAGTTGCCGAAGTGAGAACATTGCTTCCCGGCTTCTTGATGCCACGCATTGTCATACACAAATGCTCTGCTTGAATGATCACAGCAACACCATCTGGCTGCACAGCCTCAAAAATAGCATCAGCAATCTGTGACGTCATCCTCTCCTGTAGCTGAGGACGCTTGGCGAATATCTCTACCACTCGCGCCAACTTGCTCACCCCAACAACTCGCCCCTCTTTATTAGGAATATAACCGACATGAGCCACACCATAAAACGGCAGGAGATGATGCTCACACATAGAGTGAAAGGGAATATCCTTCAAAATCACCATTTCACGATGCCCCACTTCAAAACCTACAGTTAATTCTGCTCTGGCATCCATATCCAACCCGGAGAAAACCTCAGCATACATCTCAGCAATCCGTTGCGGTGTGCCCTGCAACCCTTCCCTTCGAGGGTCATCGCCAATAGCCTCGATTATAGAAAGTACTGCTGTTTCAATCTTAGCTAAGTCAACCACTGCTGCCTCCTCTTTGGTTATTATACGCCATCGTCTTCTATAGGTATCACGGTTAAGCCCAACCTAAAGTTCGTTCAACTATCCTTACGTCGGCAGGCAGCTCCGGGATTGGTCCAACAAACTTTGCCGGAAGGCTGGGGTCTTTTAGCCCGGTGCCAGTAATAATACAGACTACCTTCTTACCTGAAAGCTTCAGCCCTTGCCCAGCCATCTTAATGAGACCAGCCACAGAAGCTGCTGAGGCTGGTTCGCCGAAAACCCCTTCCTTCCTTGCCAAAAGCTTATAGGCAGCTAGAATCTCATCATCGCTGACACAGTCAATGACCCCACCTGATTGATCCCGAGCAGCTACTGCTCCTTGCCAGCTAGCCGGATTACCAATTCGAATCGCCGTAGCCAATGTTTTTGGCTTCTTGACAATTTTGCCCTTAACTATAGGCGCTGCCCCTTCGGCTTGAAACCCCATCATCTTGGGGGTTCGGCTTGCCTTACCCGCCTGCTTATATTCGACAAAGCCCTTCCAATAGGCGGTGATATTGCCGGCATTGCCCACTGGGATGAAGAAATAATCAGGAGCCTCGCCTAAATCGTCGACAATCTCAAAAGCTGCCGTCTTTTGACCTTCAATACGGTATGGATTTAGTGAATTAACCAGCGTAACCGGGTGTTTTTGAACCAAACCGCGGACTATCTGGAGAGCCTGGTCAAAGTTGCCTTGTATAGCGATAATTTTAGCCCCGTAAGCGATAGCTTGAGCTAACTTCCCTAAAGCGATCTTGCCTTTTGGCACAATAACGACAACATCAAGGCCGAATCTAGCTCCATAAGCAGCGGCTGAAGCGCTGGTATTCCCAGTAGAAGCGCAAAACACGCTGCGACTGCCCTCTTCCACAGCCTTGGCTATAGCTACAACCATGCCCCGGTCTTTGAAAGAGCCACTGGGATTACACCCATCAAGCTTAAAATAAAGCTCACCGCAGCCAAGCTCCTTCTCTAAGGCAACGGACCTGACCAGAGGAGTATCTCCCTCACCCAGCGTTATCAGAGGAGTA
>JAPLHH010000083.1 GCA_026389735.1 Chloroflexota bacterium
TACTAAGCTGTCATGTTCCTGAGCACCGATGGTTAGAGGAATAGCCCCCAGTTTTTTTACCATTTCCTTTACAGTCCGCACTGCTGCCGGCCTAGCCTGGGGTGCTGGCGTCAGACAATAAGTGCAATTGCGAAACAGGTCGGCTGTGGCAGCGCTGATTCCTGATGTTTCTTTACCAGCCATGGGATGACCACCAACAAAATTTATCTCTGGCGGCAGCAACTCTTCCGCCCATCGCATGATCTGTAGCTTAGTACTGGCAGTATCGGTAACAATAGAATCAGCCGACAAGTCAGGAGCTATTTGTGAGAAAATGTCCTTTACGGTCAGAATTGGCGTAGCAATAATAACAATGTTAGCACCCTTGACTGTTTCACGTAGGTTTGATTCAACCTTATCGACAGCGCCTAATTTCAGGGCTAAAGAGCCTACTTCACGACGGCGGACATAGCCAACTATCTCAACCTGTCGCCAATTGGCTTGTTTCAAAGCCAAACCTATAGAGCCACCAATAAGACCAAGCCCGATGATAGCAAGGCGCACCGCTTTATTATAGCATTGCTCCAATTAACTTGGGAACTAGATCAATAAAAAAACGCCTTGATTTTATCTTCAGCATCAGATATACTCCACATAGATTTGCTACGAAAATGATAATCCCAAGATTGGGGATAATCCACTGGCAAACCCGTCTTCTTCAAAACCTGGCAATAGGGTATGAAACTAGCTATTACTGGTAAAGGTGGCGTAGGCAAAACCACGCTGACGAGCCTTCTAGCCTGGATATATTCCACTGAAGGCAACAAGGTCATAGCCATTGATGCAAATCCCGATGCTAACTTAGCTACAGCCTTGGGCATCGGTGATGACGAAGCCCGACGCATAACCCCAATCGCCGAACTCCAGGAACTGATACAGGAACGCACCGGAGCCAAACTAGGCAGCTTCGGCACATTTTTCAAGCTTAATCCTAAGGTTGACGATATCCCTGAGCAATTTTCAATTCAAAAAGATGGCATAAAGCTCCTAGTTATGGGCACAGTTAAAAAAGGAGGCGGCGGGTGCCTATGTCCAGAGGGAGCTCTACTCAAGAGCCTGATTAGCCACCTGATATTAAGTAGGTCTGAAGTAGTAATTATGGACATGGATGCCGGCGTAGAGAACCTGGGACGCGGGACGGCTAAAGGTGTAAATGCTTTCATTATAGTAGTTGAACCGGGACAGCGCAGTTTTCAGACAGCTCGAGCAATTCGAGATTTAGCCAAAGACTTAGGCGTTAAAAAATACTATATTGTCGGCTCGAAAACACACGATGATGATGAGCGCCAGTTTATTATTGACAACCTGCCTGATTTTGACGTATTAGGTTTTATCAATTATCATCCTGAAATCGCTAAAGCTGACCGGCTAGGAAAAAGCGTATTCGAAACAGCTCCAGCAGCAGTAGCCGAAGCCGAGAATATAAAGAGAAAGCTAGAACAAACCATATCAAGGAGGCAGGTTGGCTAAAAAGACTATTCGAGACATAGAAGTCGAGGGGAAGAGGGCTCTAGTTAGAGTTGATTTCAATGTGCCGCTGGATATGAAGACCGGTGCCATTACCGATGATAGCCGCATTCGGGCTGTTCTGCCAACCATAAGATACCTGGTTGACCATAGGGCAAAAGTTATTTTGTGTTCTCACCTGGGACGCCCAGATGGCAAGGTAGTTGAGGAGTTACGAATGGCTCCGATAGCACAACGCCTTTCTCAACTCACAAATTTGCCGGTATCAACTGCCTCTGATTGCATAGGTGCTGATGTGGAAAGAGCAGTAAATACCCTTAAGGAAGGTGATATTCTGCTTCTGGAGAACATACGCTTTCATGCTGAGGAGGAAGCCAATGACCCTTCTTTCGCCCAAGCCTTAGCTAAGCTGGCTGACATCTATGTAGATGATGCCTTCGGCACTGCCCACCGAGCTCATGCCTCAACAGTAGGAATAGCTAAATACCTGCCAGCAGTCGCTGGCTTTTTGATGGAAAAAGAATTGAAGGCTCTCGGCAAACTTCTAACCAATCCTGAACACCCGTTTGGTGCTCTGCTGGGAGGCGCCAAGGTCAGCGATAAAATCGGCCTTATTCAAAATATCTCAGACAAAGTTGACCTGCTGCTCATCGGCGGCGGCATGGCAGCCACTTTCCTAAAAGCCCAAGGCTACGAAGTAGGCCTTTCTTTAGTCGAGACCGACAAACAAGGTTTAGCTCACGAATTAATGGAAGCCGCCAAGCGAAAAGGGGTATCCTTACTCGTGCCTGCAGATGTTATGGTAGCCACTAGCATCAGCGCAGAAGCTACAGGCGAGATCGTACCAATAGCCGATATACCAACGAATAAAAACATTGTCGATATTGGACCGAAAACCATTGAACTCTTCTCTCAACAGATAAGACAATGTCAAACGGTTTTTTGGAACGGCCCTATGGGGGTTTATGAGATACCCCAATTTGCCCGAGGAACCAAGGCCATGGTTGAACTACTGGCTAGCATGAAAGTAACAACCATTGTCGGTGGTGGCTCAACAGCTGAAATCGTTGAAGAGATGAACCTAGCGCATAAAATGACTCATGTCTCCACAGGTGGTGGTGCCAGCTTGAATTTCCTCAAAGGGAAAACGCTGCCTGGTGTATCTGTGTTGCTGGATAAAGAGAAATGATTCCCCTACAAGAGATAAAGCAAATTAGTGTAGTTTCGCCATCTAAGATAGTGATGTTGGTCATTGACGGTTTAGGCGGATTACCTGATGCTAAGACTGGCAAGACGGAACTGGAGACAGCTCGTACCCCTTATCTTGACCACCTCGCTAAGAAAGGGGTATGTGGACTTATTGACCCGGTAAGCCCGGGGATTACTCCAGGGAGTGGGCCAGGTCATCTGGCATTATTTGGCTATGACCCACTCAAGTTTATCGTCGGGCGAGGAGTTCTGGAAGCATTAGGGATTGGCTTTGAATTAACGAGAAGCGACGTTGCTGCCCGGGGTAATTTCTGCACAGTTAATGACGAAGGGCTTATCACCGACCGCAGAGCTGGCCGTATTAACACGGATAAATGCGCCGAACTATGTACGCTGCTAGGCCAGATCAAATTGGAAGGGGTGGAACTCTTCGTCTTGCCAGTTAAAGAACATCGGTTTCTGCTCGCGCTACGCGGTGATGGCCTAGCTGCAGAGGTTAGCGACACCGATCCTCAACAGACCGGGGTCGCCCCTAATATGGCTTTGCCTACAGAGCCACAGGCAAAGCACACAGCACATATTGTGAATACTTTCATCAATGAGGCTTCAGAAATCCTGGCCAGACATCACCCGGCTAACATGACTCTGCTCCGAGGTTTTTCTAAACTACCTGATATCCCATCTATGCGTGAGATATATAAGCTAACGCCAGCAGCTATAGCCAGCTACCCCATGTATAAGGGACTGGCTAAGCTGGTAGGAATGAAAATATTCAACGCTGATAGTGGTATCAAAGAAGAACTGAATATTCTGACCCATTACTACGATGAGCACGATTTTTTCTACATCCACGTCAAAGAAGCTGACAGCGCCGGTGAGGATGGCGACTTCAAGAGAAAAGTTAGAGTTATTGAGCAAGTCGATTCCGCTCTATTTCGATTGTTTGACCTGAAACCGGAAGTTATTATTGTCACCGGCGACCATTCAACTCCGGCTCTGCTGAAGGGCCATAGCTGGCATCCGGTACCCGTCTTGCTACGTTCCCAGTGGTGTCGACCTGACGACATTAAGGAATTCTCTGAATCAGCCTGTATCTCTGGCGGACTGGGTAGACTCCCCGCCACAGATATCATGCCTTTGGCTATGGCTAACGCTCTGAAATTAACCAAGTTTGGAGCCTGATCATGCGAAGACCTTTAATCGCTGGCAACTGGAAAATGAATACTAGGCTTGAAGAAGCTGAAAATCTCGTCAGAGCTATGCTGGCTGAACTGGATAGTATAGATGGTGTAGAAAAAGTGCTATGTCCACCCTTTATCTCGCTGGCTGCCATAAAAGAGCTTACCAAGACTACATCAGTTAAGCTTGGCGCTCAGAACATGCACTTTGAGGACAGAGGCGCCTACACTGGCGAAATATCGCCCCTCATGCTAATTGACCTGTGCGATTTTGTCATCCTCGGGCACTCGGAACGTAGACAGTATTTTGCCGAGACAGACGAGATTATCAACAAAAAGGTAAAGAAGGCTTTGGAATTTGGGTTCAAGCCTATTCTATGCGTCGGAGAAAGCCTAGAAGATAACGAGGCTGGCGGAACAGAAAAAATAATCACCAAACAGGTAAAAGCAGACTTAGCAGGGGTAAGTCCTACGAGCCAGCTTGTTATCGCCTATGAGCCGGTGTGGGCTATTGGGACCGGTAAGGCGGCCACAGGCAAACAAGCCAACACTACAATCAGCCTTATCCGGAGTATTGTGGCTAATCTGTGGGACAAGAAAACAGCCCAAGCAGTACGACTACTCTATGGTGGCAGCGTCACCAGCAGCAACATCACTGAATTTATCGCCGAACCTGAAATCGATGGTGCTCTGGTCGGTGGTGCTAGTCTCAAGGCTAACGAGTTTGTGAGCATCGTTCACCAGACAGCTAATATTAAATCATCCCGATGAAATGCCTCGTTGCTGTTATCGGTCCAACGGCAGTAGGCAAAAGCCAGCTTGCTTTGCGCCTAGCCAAAGATTTCAATGGCGAGGTAATAAATGCTGACAGTCGACAAGTTTATCGCTATATGGACATCGGTACGGCTAAGCCCAGTGATGCTGAGCTGTCTTTGATTAGACATCACCTTATTGACCTGATTAACCCCGATGAGTCCTTCAGCTTAGCCATTTACCAAAAACTAGCTTTTGAGGCCATTGAAGATATTCAGCAGCGGCATAAACCTCCCCTCTTAGTCGGTGGCAGCGGCCTCTATGTCTGGTCGGTAATAGAAGGCTGGAAAATACCGCCGGTGGCTCCCAATGCCGAACTCAGACATAGCCTTGAAATGAGAGCCCAAAAAGAAGGTGGCTACGCTTTGTATCAAGAACTTCAGAAAGTAGATCCAGTAGCTGCCACCAACATTATGCCCACCAACCTGCGACGCATCATCAGGGCTCTAGAGATATGCCAGACAACAGGACAACCAGTTTCCCAACTATGGCAGAAGCAACCACCACCATACCCTGTTTTAATTATCGGCTTGACTATACAGAGAGACAATTTATATCGTAGAATTGACTCTCGGGTGGACGAGATGATAAAACAAGGGCTAATAGACGAAGTGAAGCATTTGATGACAAAGGGCTACAGTCTGGATTTGCCTTCCATGTCTGGCATAGGGTGTAAACAGATAGGCATGTTTCTTCAGGGGAAGTTGGATTTGCCTACAGCCATTCAGCAAATGAAACACGAGACGCACCGCTTCGCTCGTCATCAATATGCCTGGTTTCACTTGGATGATGCCAGAATTCACTGGTTCGATGAATATGATGACATACAAAACGAAGCAACTAGCTTAGTGGCAGCCTTTCTGGCTGGTCTTCACTACAAGCAGGTCAATCATGAACTTCACTAAATTGCAGGCTACCGGGAACGACTTTATATTGATAGATGCCCGAAATATGGAACGGGACTGGCCAAAGTTGGCACGAGATATGTGCCACCGCCACTGCGGCATAGGCACCGATGGCCTACTCCTGGTGATGCCTTCAAATGCCGCCAATCTGAGAATGCAAATGTTCAACCCCGATGGCTCTGAGGCTGAAGTTTGCGGCAATGGCTTGAGGTGCTTCGCTAAATACGTCATTGATAGACAAATAGTTCCCGGACCAAACTTAACCGTGGATACCATGGCAGGCATTCGAACCATAGAAGCTTCTAGGTCCCAAGGCAAAGTTAACCGGGCTACAGTGAACATGGGCACACCTCACTTCAGAGCTGAGGATATACCAGTCATAATAGACAGCCCAAAAAAGGGCAGGGGAGAAGTTGACATAATACCAATATTGGATTATCCTTTAACTATAGCTGGCAGAGATCTACCCCTGTCATTTGTGTCCATGGGCAATCCTCATGCCGTAAGCTTCTTATCTCAGCCTGTAGCTGATTTTCCTCTCGCTGAAATAGGACCACAGGTAGAAAACCATCCTATATTCCCAGAACGGGTGAATTTTGAGATAGCCAGAGTCTTAAATCGAAACAAAATAGAGGCGAGAGTCTGGGAACGAGGAGCCGGTGAAACTCTATCCTGTGGCAGCGGTGCCTGTGCCATAGCCGTAATTGCCAAGTTGAAAGGTTATACGGACGATAAAGTTGACATAATGTTACCAGGTGGTAATTTGACCATCAAATGGGATGGGGCAGGGGAGGTGTATCTGAGCGGGCCAGTTGAAGAAGTTTTTACTGGAGAGTGGCTAAAATGAAACTTTCGCATCGTCTTGACAAGCTTTCACCATATTTATTCGTAGAAATCAATCGAAAGATTGCAGAGAAGCGAGCTAAGGGAGAGGATATAATCAGCTTTGCCATAGGCGACCCTGACATGCCAACGCCACAGCACATAATAGACCAGCTATGTCAGGCAGCGCGTGACCCGGCTAATCATCGCTATCCTGAGACCGCTGGACTGCCTGAACTTTGCCAGGCTATCGCCCGGTGGTATCAGAAACGCTTTGGAGTGACACTTGACCCGAATAAAGAGGTGTTGCCGCTCCTTGGCTCCAAAGAAGGCATCGGGCATATCTCTTTCTGTTTCATTGACCCTGGCGATGTAGCTCTGGTGCCCGACCCTGGATACCCGGTCTACTCGATGAGCACGTTACTGGCTGGTGGCGAGCCTTACTTCATGCCGCTGACTGAGAAGAATGACTTCCTGCCTGACCTGGAAAGCATTCCTAAGAAAATAGCTGAGAAGGCTAAGCTCTTATGGCTGAATTACCCAAATAACCCCACCGGAGCGGTAGCCGAACTCGATTTTTTCCAGAAGGCAGCAAGTTTCGCAAAAAAACATAACCTGGCTATATGCCACGATGCCCCTTATACAGAAGTTGCCTTTGATAGCTATAGACCGCCGAGTTTCTTGCAGGTACCTGAGGCTAGAGAAATCGGTATAGAATTTCATTCTTTGTCCAAGACCTACAACATGACTGGCTGGCGGATAGGCATGGCTGTGGGCAATGCCTCGATGATAGATGCTCTATTTCGGTTTAAGTCCAACTTGGACTCAGGCATTCCTCAGGCAATTCAGCGAGCAGCTATCGAAGCTTTAACCAGTTCCCAGGACTGCGTTGCCGAGCACAACGCTATCTATCAGCGACGTAGAGACAAACTAGTTAAAGCTCTCAACGATATAGGCTTGAGAGCCATGTCACCCAAAGCCAGCTTCTACATCTGGGCTAGAATGCCAGATGGCTATACATCAATAGAGTTCACCACTGAATTACTGGACAAGGCCAACGTGGCAGTGACTCCAGGAGTCGGTTATGGGAGCGCCGGTGAAGGTTACATCCGTCTATCATTAACCTTGCCCGATGACCGCCTTGATGAAGGCATAAGCCGACTGCTGAACTGGAATAAGCCCAAAGGGAAATAAGCTTACATAATGTTTTAAACCATGCGACAAACCTTGCTTAAAACTCAAACTGAAATAGAGAAGGCTTTTCTGGTTGGGGTTGATCGCAAAGCCTCTGCTGACAGGTGGTCGATTGACAGTTCTTTAGAGGAATTATCTTATCTGGCGAAGACAGCCGG
>JAPLHH010000113.1 GCA_026389735.1 Chloroflexota bacterium
ATGTTCAGATGGGAGTAATCAACGGGATAGTCCTTGTCACCGCCGGCGGTTATTTCGCCGAATGGTCCGGGATATATTAATTCCCGACCGCGGAAGCTGGCTTTGAAGACTTCACAATTTCCCGTGCAGCCGTCGAGGCAGCGGGAGAAGATACCGCTGCCGGGGGATACGCTTCTGGAGCGATTGGCGGTTCTGGTGGCTTCGTCTGCGTTTGGTCGTTGTAAATTCATTTTTATTTACTCCTTTTTCTATTTTCCATTTTTGATTTTTAATCTTTAATTTATTCTTACCGGTATTCCCCTCTCCTTAAGGTATTTTTTGGCTTCGGGTATGGATATTTCTCCGAAGTGAAAGATAGACGCAGCCAGGACTGCTGATGCTTTGGCGATGGCTACGGCTTCGTAAAGGTGCTCTAATTTACCAGCGCCGCCTGAAGCCGTGACCGGTATACTTACGGCTTCAGCTACGGCCTTGGTCATCTCCAAATCGTATCCTTCCTTGGTGCCATCGGCATCCTTGCTGGTAAGCAAAATCTCTCCAGCACCCAGTTTTTCCACCCTCTTTGCCCACTGGACGATGTCCAATCCTGTTGACTCCATGCCGCTCTTAACCACTACCTCCAATCTGGGGCGACGGCTGTTCGGTGGATTCTTGATGCCGTCAATGGCAACGACAAGCCTTTGTTTGCCGAACTTCTTTGAGGCTTCCTTTATCAGGTCGGGATTCCTGACGGCAGCAGTGTTGATTGAGACTTTACTTACACCGAGGTCAAACAAATCTTTCATATCTTTGGTGTCTCTGATGCCGCCGCCTACAGCAAAGGGGATGGTAACCTTCTCGGCTACTCTCTTGACCCATTCCAGTCTTGTTCCCCTGTCCTCGGCGCTGGCCATAATATCAAGGAAGACGAGCTCATCCGCCCCTTCTCGGCAGTAGGCTTCTGCAGCCTCTACCGGGTCGCGAGCGTCCCTAAGGTTTACGAACTTCACACCTTTGACCACTCTCCCATCTTTAACGTCCAGACATGGTATGACTTTTACCTCTTTCAACTTATAACCTCCTTAAATTTCTTTAATTCCTGATATTCCATGACGGTGCTCATGGCATAGTTTTCTGCTTCTATGCCGGCTTCCTCAGCGGCGGCTACCGGATTTAAGCCTCCGATGAGTATCATTCCTATCCTGTTGAGTTCCACGGGGATTTCACACACCGGCTCACTGGTGTTACCCATGACCATTAGGCCTCTCAGACCTGCCTCTTTCAATTTGGCCACAACGTTTTCAGCAATTGGCCGACACAGGGCTGGTATTTCTCGGAAATTTGCCAGTATTTTGCCGTTGCCGGTTTTGGCTGCGTCTCTTACAGAGGTCATTCTGGCCCTTATGAATACCTCGGAGGGGTCTAGCGAGGAACCGGCATAGTGAATGAGTTCCACGAAGCGAAACGGCTTGTGGTTTCGAATCTGCAGTATGCCGCCGAATCGGGAGTCTATGGGAACCCCAGCTTTAAGTAACGTCCCATTTATCACGATGCTGCAGATGGTGGCTAATCCTATCTTGCCAGGGGGAACAATTAGCCCGCCCAACTGTTCACCCTCGTGAGCAACCGCTACTAAATCGCTCACACAGATTCCGGCGGCGAAGACAGGCTTCATTGCCTGGAGTGCCTTTTCGAACTTAGCTTTCGAGAAAAAGGAGACGTTGACCGGTATGGTGCCTGTGCGTTTCTCCCAATCGAAGTCGGTGCGAAAGGCGAGCAATTCGATTCTGGCTATGGCAAAACCCACCTTATCTCTAACCAAGGCATTGCCCAGCTCTTCAACCCCCAATTCGGTGATCAACCGACCATCCCGGCTGACAAGTCTCGTTAGTCCGCGTTCATCCATCAGCTTGAGGTGGTATCTCACTGCCCTTTCGCCCAGGTAAACCCCGTGTTCTTTCAAAAGTCGAGCGGTGACTCTGGCCCCCAATGGCTGCTGGGAATCACTCAATATCTTAAGGATGAAGTGTTCCTTTCTCTCAACCTCTTGTGTTTCAATACCTATCATAGTGTTGCTCTGAAGATTGATACTTTGGCAGTAGGCAACCGTTTGCCTAGTATAAAAGAGGCAGGAAATCTTGTCAAGCCCCCTTCCAGCCTGAGATTGTTCAGCCTCTCCCCTCCGTCATTGCGAGCGAAGCGTGGCAATCTCTGGGATTGCTTCGGGGCTTATGCCCCTCGCAATGACAGGTGAGCGACCCGCTAGCCTTGACTGTGACTACGTCAAAAAGTAATATTAGTGAAATTCAGCCATTCTTTAATTCGGGACGGAGGTAATATGTTAGCTCTGGAGGGAATCAAGGTTTTGGATCTCACTCATCTAGCACCTGGCGCTCTGTGCACTATGTTTTTGGGTGACCTGGGAGCTGATGTGATTAAAATTGAGGCACCGCCTGGCGTTGGTGGGCGTGGTGCTGGAATAGGCCTGTCGCCTATGGGGGAGGAGGGGAGAAGGGAAGCAGCCTTTGATGCTTTAAACCGCAATAAAAGGAGTATCGGGCTGAATCTCAGGGCTGACAAAGGTCGTGAGATATTCTGCCGGTTGGCGCAGACAGCCGATGTCATCGTCGAGGGTTTTAGGCCTGGGGTAGTAAAACGCTTAGGGGTTGACTATGAGACAATAAGGGCAATTAACTCGAGGCTCATTTACTGCTCTCTGAGTGGCTACGGGCAGGACGGTCCGTATAGTAATCGCCCCGGACACGATGTAAACTATATATCAATAGCTGGTGCCCTTAATCTCATCGGCACTCCTGACCGCCCCCCAGTCATCCCTTTAAACTTACTAGCTGACTTTGCTGGGGCTTCTTTGCATGGTGTTATCGGTATCCTGGCTGCTTTGGTAGCTAGGAGCAAAACAGGTACAGGACAGTATGTGGATATATCTTACACTGATGGAGCGATGTCCGTTTTGACTTGGTTTATCAGCAATTACTTTTCCAGCGGCATTCCGTTGAAGAGGGGTGAGACGTGGCTTCATGGCGCTTATCCCTACTATGGTGTGTATGAAGCTAAGGATGGTAAATATGTCAGCATCGGCTGTGTTGAGCCCTGGTTCTGGGAGAATCTGTGTCGTGCTTTGGGCAAGGAAGAGTATATTTCTTACTGCATTTCGCCAGAGCATTTTCTCCACAAACCCGAAGGCGAGAAATGGGAGGAAATCTCTTCCTACCTCAAGCAGGTCTTTTTGACCAGGACCAGGGATGAGTGGTTTGACTTTTTTGCTGACAAGGATGTGCCAGTGGGTAAAGTCTACACCTTTGATGAAGTGTTCAATGACCCACAAGTGCTTCACCGCCAAATGGTTTTAGAAATAGACCATCCGACTTTGGGCAAGGTGAAACACCCGGGCATTGCCATCAAGCTATCCGAGACTCCAGGCAAGGTGCGGAGCCTGGCACCTATCTTCGGCGAGCATACTGAAGAGATTTTGCGTGAGTTAGGCTATAATAAGTCACGAGTCGATGAGTTGCGTCAGTGTAACATAATAGGCTAAAATTCTAGTTAGAGGGGGTGAAAATATGCCAGCCAAGGCCTTTGTGCTTATAGAGACGGAAGTAGGCAGGACCAAGGATGTGGTGGCGGCTCTTCAGGGTCAAAAGGTCAAAGAGATAAAATCGGTTGACCTGGTAACTGGCCCTTACGATGTTATCGCTGTTGTTGAACATGATGACTTTAATGCCGTCGGCAGCCTGGTCACTGAGAAGATCCACCCTATACCGGGTATAAAGAGAACGGTTACCTGCCTGTCAATCCGCGTATCCTAGCAGCCGTCTTAAACTAATGGAATGTGTTTTTTGCCGGATCGTTGCCGGGGAGATACCTGCTGATATTGTTTACCAGGATAAAGAGCTTATAGCTTTCCGGGATATTCATCCCCAGGCACATACGCATATTCTCATCATACCTAAATCTCATATTGCCTCACTGACAGAGCTCACTAGCAAGCAGCAGGCGTTAATGGGGCGGCTCATCTTGCTGGCTAAGGAGCTAGCTGAGAAGGAAGGCATTTCGGGAAAGGGTTATCGATTGTCGGTAAGCTGTGGTGCTGATGGCGGCCAGGTTGTGCCTCACGTCCACTTTCACCTCCTTGGCGGCCGAAAGCTGGATGACATGCTGGGTTAAGATTCTAATCGCCGCTGGCGAGGGATTCTAATTTTCGCACTACTTCCTCAATAGCTTCATCCGGTGTAGAAGCACCGGCGGTTACGCCGATATTTTGTTTTCCTGAAAGCCAGTCCCTTTCTATTTCAGCGGCGGTTTCTATCAGATGAGTCTCGACCATAGGCGAGCATACCTCGGCGAGACGCTGTGTGTTGGCGCTGTTATGCCCGCCAACCACTATCATCAGGTCACTTTCCCCGGCTAATTCGAGAGCGGCTTCTTGCCGTTTTTGCGTTTCCTGGCATAGGGTATTGATTATACGTAGTTCCTGGATATTGGGGAAAACGGCCCTGATGAGCTCATTAGTGAACTCAACGAACTTGGCGTGACTCTGTGTGGTCTGCGAAATGATGCCCAGCCGACGAGGCAGTTCCAAGTTGGCTACTTCTCTTCCATTCAGAGTGGCAACAGCATTATTGCCTGCCCAGCCGAGCAGGCCTTTAACTTCAGGATGGGTGGCTTCGCCGAAAATAATGACGCGCAAGCCGGCCTGAGCCAGTTTCCTGGCTGCTTTCTGGGCGCTGCGGACTATGGGGCAGGTGGTATCGATTACCCGAAGCTTTCTGGCTTTAATTTGTGAGAGCAATTGCGGTGGGGCACCGTGCGAGGTGATAGCGATGACTCTGTCTTGAACCTGGTCTAGCTCATTTATGACCTTGACTCCAATATCAGCCAGCTTGGCGACTACCAGCCGGTTATGCACTATCGGTCCCAGAGTTGCTATTTCTTGGTGTTCCTTGGCCGCTTTCTCGATTATTTTGATAGCTCGCCTGACACCGAAGCAGGAACCAAGCGCACGGGCTTTCTCAACTTTTACCTTGGCCATATGCTTCGGTTCCAGCGGGCAGCTCAACAGGGTTCATACCTGCCCCGGTATTCTGGAGGCAGGATAGCAGCGACTTTCCCCATTATGTAATCAGTAAGCTCTTTTAGCCGCTCTTCAGTTGGCTCATCTTGGACAGGCGGAAGTGTGAAAGGCTTGCCGAAAGTGATGGTTACCTTGGGGCGAGTAAGCCAGCCGATTCCCTTTAGCTTCTCAGTTCCGCGGATAGAAACAGGTATAAGGGGAGCGCCGGTACTTAAGGCTATGAGGGCACAGCCATGGTGCGCTTCTTTCAGGCAGCCGGCCTTACTCCGTGTGCCTTCCGGATATATGCCGAACAGAAGACCTTTTGCCAAAGCTTCTTCTGCGTATTTGATTGCCATCTGTCGTTCTTCAAGAGTCCCACGGCGGCGCACAGGATAAGCTTCTGCAATATCCATTAACATGCGAAATATGGGGATAGGCCAGTAGTAAAACAGCTCCTCCTTGGCCATAACGATGCTATCTCGAGGCAGAATGCTGATTATGTGCAGAGGCGGGTCTATCAAGTTCAGGTGATTGAAGACAGCGATGACCGGTCCGTTTGTCGGCAGGTTTTCCTTGCCTTTTACCTCGAAGCGAATTATGCATCTAAGCGCCCACTCAACTATGCGACTGGCGATTTTAAAAGATATCTTGGAAGTTGGTCTTCTCAATCTGCGTTTGATTATTCCGCCTTTGATTGGGAATTCGTAGAGAGAGGCACGAGTTCGCTTTTGCTTAGTGGTGTCGAAATATCTGCGAGTCTTTAACCAGTCCGCAATCATGGCCCTTCCTTTCCTGCTTATATCCTACCATTATAAACTGCCGTGTCAAGTTCTCCATAGCAGTCCGATGTCTGGTTTATTAATGGTGTAGGGGCGAGGCTAAAGCCTCGCCAAGGCGACCCTAAAGGGTCGCAGCTACGTTGGAAAGAAGATTGCTGCTGAACGCTTTCGAAGGTGAATTGACTCAGCAGGAGGTGCTCTTTACCCTCATAGAATAAGATTTTGCAGGCTACCCACGATAAGTGCTGAAGCTATCATTATACCAGTAGCTTTAAGCATATCTCTGGCTCCTAGCTCTCGAGCCAGTATCACGAAGGTAGCCACACAAGGGAAAGACATGGCCAGAACGGTAGTACTTATCACTAGTTGCTTGGCAGTTAATCCCAAAGGAGCCAGCATGCCCACAGCTACATCTTTACGCAGAAAGCCGATAGCTAAGGCAACAACCGTCTCTTTGGGCAGCCCAAACAATCCACTTACAATTGGGGCTGCAATGTTAGCCATAAAATCGAAGATTCCTACTGTGTAAAGGATATTTACCACAAGCACAGCCCCGAGCACTATAGGTAAGGCTTCTTTGATAAAGCTGGAGACCCGCAGCCAGAGTTTCTCCCCAACAACTCGCCATGGTGGGAAACGGTAGGGCGGAATCTCCATAATAAGTTCCGGGCTGAACCCCTTCACAGTATGATTAAGAATAAGCCCTATGATAATCCAGGATACGAATAAGCTACCATATACAATAGCCACATACTGACCGCCTTGCTGTCCCACCAGTCCTATTATCATAGCTTGCAACGCTGCGCAGGGGATACCGATAGAAATTAGAGTAGCCGCAATGAACCGTTCCCTCCGGCTCTCCAGGATTCGGGTTGCCATAACTGCTGGCACGTTACATCCAAAGCCGAGGATAGTAGGAATTATGGCGTAACCGTGTAGCCCTAATCTGTGCATCAGTGTATCCATCAATACCGCTAGGCGAGGCAGGTAACCGACATCCTCCAGTATTCCTAGCACGAGGTAGAAAGCAATGATATACGGTATCACCACTCCGAACTCGATATAAAGTCCTGTGCTGAGCAGACCGAGGGACTGAAAATAGTCAATCTCTCCATTGATAAGGTTGCCTACCAGGATGTTGTGCCAGAAACCCCCTGACCCTAAGGCAAAGCTCAGCTTCATTAGCAATGGAGTCCACAGCCAGTTGAAGAGAGGGTCAGTCACATAGTTGATGATGCCCTCACCAATGAGGCGGATGAACCAGAAGGTGGCAACGAGAACCAGCAGGGCGATAGCAACCCCACCCGCCGGATGATTGCTGGCATCTTCCAAAACCTCACGCCAGGTGTGGTGGCGGTGGCTCAACGATTGTACCTGGCTTACGATATCGCCGATTTTCGCCCACCTTTCGTCACTGCTTGAATAGATGACTTGTGGTGCTGCTGCTTCTGGAAGACGGCTGACCAATTCACGTATTCCTTGCCCGGTTACACCTACCGTAGGGACGACTGGCACACCGAGGAGCTCTTCTAGCTTGACAACATCTATATTTATTCCTCGGTGGTGAGCATCGTCCCACATATTAAGCGCGACTATTACTGGAACTTGTCTTTCCAGTAGTTGTAAGGTGAGATTTAGATTTCTCTCCAAATTGGTGGCGTCAATGACATCGATAACTAAATCGCCTTCCTTCAGCATTTCCGCAGCTACCTGTTCTGCCTTGCTGGTGGGTTCAAGAGTATAGGTGCCGGGCACATCGATGATCTCAACCTGCTCTTCACCCAGTTTCAGATAGCCTTTGGTAAACCCCACGGTGGTGCCGGGATAATTTGACGCGATGGTACGCGTGCCGGTAAGTCGGGAGAAGAGGACGCTCTTACCCACATTAGGGTTGCCCATTAGTAGAAGCTTCATCGCTGTCTGTGAAGGTCGTTAAGCGGATTTGTCGATTTCAATTAGTATTTTATTAGCCATGCCAAAGCCAAGAGCTACCTGGGCATGATTTACCCTAAGGGTAACCGGCCCACGGAAAAGCATGGAGCCTATTTTAGTCACCTTTTTCCCTTGCCTGATGCCAAGAGCCTCGAGGCGCTGGGTCAAGCCTCGACCACCTAGAATTTGAATTATGGTGCCGGTCTGCCCGGCTTCCATCTGGCCTAAAGTCAGTTGTATATTCTGAGACATGAACGTACGTTAACTCCTATCTGGTATTGTTTTACTTTCCTTGTTGTGGCAGCTTGAGCACAAGCCTATCATGCGGACTTCAACTCCGGTGATGTCGAAATCATATTGCTTGCCGATGTCCTCTCTGAGTTTCCAGCTCACAGGACAGGCAAATTCCACGACTTTGCCACAACTGATGCACAAAAGATGCTGATGTTCTGTCCCTGACCTCACCTCATAATGATGGTGCTCCTCATCGAAGTGGTGTTCTTCTATCAGCCCCAGCTTCTTAAAAAGCTGCAAGTTTCGGTAGACTGTGGACAGGCTAATCCGAGAGTTCTTCTTTCGTGCCCGACGATACAGCTCATCGGCATCGACATGTCCGCCGCTCTGACGGAGCAGCTCAAGTAGCAGGGTACGCTGAGCTGTAACCCTCTGGCTTGAACGGTCCAGTATCTGACGAGCGCTACCCTTTTCTTTGATTACATTAACCATCTTTTAGCACCAAACTTGTTTTTAGACGGAGCCTTTTTCGACCTTTTGTAGCCAGTGGTGCTAATGCAAATCATTTGCAACTAAGCTTACAGTATTTAAGTGGCAGATGTCAAACCGTCTGAATGAAACGATGAAGTGTGACCTTGAACTGGCCTGTCACAGCAGTTTGCATCTTGCCTGGGCATTGACAGCTACCTGCCTCCGTGCTACTCTGCTCCATAAAGGTAAGCTGAGTAGGAAAGGGGGCTGCGTTTTCACTTGCTGAGCTCCCAGTTCCTTGGCTGCCTCTTCAAACCAACATTAAACATCCCGAGCCTGATATACTTATCTCCGGATAACAAACCATAGATGAGCGGAGGTACGATATGGACTTAACAGTAGTTGAGGCGTGCACTATTGGAGATGCCTGGTTTCAGTGTCTTGAGAAAGCTCTAGTGGGAGGGAGAACATATCGTATACAGCAAGGTAGTTTTGAGGGCACTCATCGGAAAGAAATACCTCTCGTCGCAGTTATAATCCGCACTCCTGGAGTGAGACCATTGAGACCTGATGTACCTATGGGAGTACCAGCACCTACTACAGATGACGTTATTGAGGCGTATATGTCATATTTAATGACTGCCGCCAGGCAGGAGAACGAAGAATACACTTACGGTGAGGATCTGGCTGCACAAATTGATGAGGTAATCAAGCGCTATAAGCGCGGGGTTGATACCAACCAGATGTGTATGACGATTGGCAATCGCAGTAGTATTTATCTGAAAGACCCTCCATGTCTAAGGTTAGTGGACACTCGTGTTCAGGATGGCCGCCTCAATTTCATTGTTTATTTTAGGAGTTGGGACCTGTGGGGTGGATTCCCTACAAACTTGGGCGGCTTGCAACTATTAAAAGAGTATATGGCTGGGGAGATTGGGGTGGATGATGGTTGCCTAATTGCTTTCAGTAAAGGGCTTCATTTGTATGAACATTGTTGGGATCTGGCTAAGATGGTGCTGCGCATGCCACTGGAATGAACGATTTGACGCTTTGTTCAACTGAGCAACCCGCCACTTGAAGCTATTAGCTCAACATGTACTTAGACCCGTGCGAACGTATACGGTTTGGCAACGATTATATGATGGTAGGGACCGATGTCCTTGATGCTTAACACCTCGAAACCAGCTGCTTCTATAAGTTGGGCTGATTTTTCTTTACTGAACCTTTTTTGCAATGGTGGGCCCAGTTGCATGGTTATTTTCTTCCAGTCCAAATTAATAAGGCGTCCGGCAGGATTGAGCATTTTCTTAGCATTCTGCAAAACCTTAGCCGGGTCCTCAAAGTCATGAAGAACTATTCCAAAGAAGACAATGTCAGCGCATGAATCACATAGCACCACATCTTCGGCTTTGCCTATTGTCAACCCCAGGTTATTCAAACCTTCTCTGCTAGCTAGCTCTCTCAGTTCGCTGACGGACTCGGCATTTGTGTCTATCCCGTAGACTTTTCCACTTTCACCAACTACTCTTGCAGCGGGCAGAGCAAAAAAGCCACCTCCGCAGCCGATGTCCATAAATGTGGGGCCAGCCTTTAAGCCAATGTTAGCCAAAATGGCCTCCGGGTTCTGCCATTTTCTTCTTTCCGGGTCATTAGCGTGTCTGTGATGGCTCATGTAAGTATTCAGTGAACCTCCTGAGTGATATACTGTCAAGCGTCCAGTCATCATAGTATAGCACAGTGTTACACCCTGGAAGGCACTCGCTTGGGCGATGAGAACTGTCAGCCAGGACGCAAGATCAGTGATTGCACAAGGTAGCGGTTTGTGCAGCATTAATTGTAAAATAGAAAGAGAATACTTCTTACCTAATATATTGAGCAAGGGGGAGCAATATGGAAAGGCGCTACAAATACCAAAGTTATATTCCTCAATATTATAACGTAACCACGAAACTGATAGATGAAATGGTGGAAAAGGGGTTGGGCGATAAAGTAGCTGTATACTACCGGGATAAGACCTATACCTTCAGTGAGATGCAAAGCATGATAAATAAGGTAGGAAACGCGCTGAAGATTCTCGGCGTGCATATGGAAGAGCGTGTAATGCTGGTCATGTACGATTCCCCTGAAGCTATGGCCAGTTTTTATGGTGCCATAAAAATCGGAGCTATTCCTGTACCAGTTAACTACATGTATACCATGCACGACTGTCGCTATCTGCTGAATAACAGTCGAGCCCGAACCCTTATAGCCGATGAGGACTTTATTGAGGAGATTGAAGGCTTCAAGGGCAAGTTTCTATATCTGGAAAACACTATCATCGTAGGCAAGAAAACAAGGGCTTATCATATCTCATTCCATGACATCGTCAACCGCTGTTCCGATAAACTTGACGTGGCTTATACCACCTTCGAGGATGCCGCTTTCTGGGTTTACACCTCCGGCAGCACCGGTGTTCCCAAAGCCGCTGTTCACCTTCAACACGATGTCTTCACTTGCATTGACAGCTACGCCAAAGGGATACTTGGTCTTACCCAGGACGATATACTCTTCTCGGCATCAAAGTTCTTCTTTGCTTATGGATTGGGTAATAGCTTTTTCTATCCTCTCGGTACTGGTGCATCGGTAGTTCTGCTCCCGGACCGGCCCCGGCCAGAAACCATATTCGCCACCATCAATCGCTATCACCCCACAGTATTTTTCGGCGTACCAACGCTGTACGCCAATATGCTGGGAATAGAGGACGCCGAGAAAAAATACGATCTCTCCTCCCTGCGTATTTGTACCTCAGCGGGTGAAGCTCTGCCACAGGGAATTTTCCATGAATGGAAAAGGCGGTTTGGGCTAGAAATCCTGGATGGCATAGGCTCAACGGAGCTGTTACACATTTTTATTTCAAATCGCCCGGGCGATGTCAAGCCGGGAAGCTCAGGTAAAATAGTGCCGGGATATCAGGCTAAGATTGTCGATGATAAGGGCAATGAAGTGCCTGATGGCGAGATCGGTACACTCCAGGTAGAGGGGGAATCAACAGCAGCTTATTACTATCGCCATCACGACAAAACTAAAACTTCCATGCTGGGAGAGTGGTTTGATACTGGAGATAAGTATTATAGGGATGCCGAAGGTTACTACTATTACTGCGGTAGAGGCGATGACATGCTCAAGGTGGGTGGCATATGGGTCTCCCCTATTGAGGTTGAAGATGCCTTGATTTCCCACCCTGCGGTGCTCGAAGCCGCTGTAGTCGCTAAAAACGACGAGCATAACCTGGTGAAGCCCAAGGCATACATAGTTCTGAAAAAGGGTTACCAGCCATCCGAGGAACTGTCCAAGGATATTCAAGCATTTGTAAAGAAGAGTATAGCGCCTTATAAGTATCCCAGGTGGATAGAGTTCGTTAAAGAACTTCCCAAGACAAGCACCGGCAAGATACTACGCAACAAGTTAAGGGATTAGTTGCGAATATTGGATAACCAGGAGTTGATTTCTGAGGTGCATGAGCTGAGAGACACTATTTTCAAGGTGCTATAACTTAACGAAGCTGTAAAATCATAAGGTGGTGGGAAAGTAGAAACAACTCCTTATAGGCTATCTTGTGCCTACTTCCACCCTGTGCTCCGTGTCATCATCTCATTTTTTTGCAAATTCCTGCTTCAATGCCTCAGTTATTCTCTTAAATGTTTCGTTATGTTCGTCTCTGCTCTCTTTGAACTGTGGAATAACCCATTCCATATCCTGCAGATTTTCTACCATACCCGGGAGCAAGTCCCAGGGGAGTGATATAACTACCAGACCTTCTGGTAATACCTGCCTTGTTTTCATGCCTGAACCAAGACCGGTGACGGTGAAGTTCATTTCTCCGCTCAAGTATGGATAAATAAATAGCCAAGCGCACCCCATGACTGGCGTTCCTTTACTGG
>JAPLHH010000065.1 GCA_026389735.1 Chloroflexota bacterium
TCGTTTATGTCCCAGAAGCTGAAACACAGTATGAATTTGTCCTCAGCCGAACGCACGTCCTCAGCCAGAATCAGCTTGCTCCCGTAATCCTGGCACAAGTTTTGCACCCATAATTTGAGGCTCTTGCTGGCAATGGTATCCTGATATATGACGATGCTATCCTCCTGAGCAATATCAGGAATTTCCGGCTCCAGGAGACGCATGGTCTTTAATAAATAAGCGTCTCTGGGCAGTATGGCTAACTTCCTGCCTGTATCCTTGGCAATCTGCAAGAAGGTGAGCAAGCGGTCTACATCCCGAGGAGGGAAATCGGCGATGACAAGGCCGTTTGCGCTGGCAATAGCTTTAAGGCCATTATCATATACCTCCCGCTCAGCAATATTTGCCGAGCGACCGACATTGGTGCCCTCTAACACCAGTGCCTTGGGATGTAACTCTCTTGCTTCCTCAATAAATTTTCTGGTGCGCTCAGCGCGTTTGCCGTGCAGCCGTAAATCCCCGCTATAGATAATCCAGCCAGAGCTGGTCTCTATGCCCCAGGCACAGGCGCCAGGAATAGAGTGGTCAACTGGGAAGCAACGCAGATTGAAGCTGCAGCCACTGTGGCCGGTCAGGGGACAGGAGATAAGAGGTTTTTGACCCGGGGATTTGAGCCAGAATTTGCTAGCATCATCACTCAAAGCTGCCAAATCAACATCGGCAATGCAAAACTGCCGCTGCTGTTTCTTATCAATGGTAAGCAACGCCTCCTGCTTCCAATTCGAGGGACGCCCTGGTTGCTTATGGTCGAAATAACACACCTGCTGGTCAAAGTCCGCTTTACCCGAATCTTGAACTGCCTTGGCAATAAACGCCGTGGTCACGGTGGCATATACTGGGATGTCATCTCTGAGGAACGCTATGTGTCCTGAGTGGTCAAGGTGGGCATGAGATAGCAGCACCCCATCAACCCTGTCGAGCTTGCGATAGGAAGGATCATTCCGGAACTGCTCCCACAACCCCGATGTTACTAAATCACCTCGATAAAGTCCCTCCAGCGGTGGCAGTAACCCCATCCGTAGAGGGTCAAGCAGTCCGGCGCCGCCTCGAGGCTTCAGGTATTCTTCGTAGAAGAGTTTGTGCCTTTTATAAGGAAAGCCGAAGTCGAGCATCAGCCTCCGCCCTCCGTCCTCGAGGAGTATCTTGTTGCCACCGATTTCGTTGACTCCGCCGTAAAATGTCAGCCGTACCATAGCCTGCTCCTGTTACTGCTATCAGTCTAACGCAATGGCGACTTGGAGGCAAGGAGGACGAAGAAGAGTGAACAGTAACTATTTTCCGTCATTGCGAGCCGAAGGCGTGGCAATCCCCAAAAAATCAAAGACCAAAAGTTAAAAATCAAAATGACAGATAAAAATGCAAAAAATTTTCTGTTCTGTTAGAAGTAAATAGGTCTGAGAGCGTGTCCCTGCTTTTAACTTTTGACTTGTCATTTTGACTTTTGATGTTTTATTTTTGCATTTGTCCGAGATCGCCACGGGGCTACGCTCCTCGCGATGACAACTAAACCTCTCAATGAACAGCATGACCAGATTGACAGCTTACCTAAATTAGAGTAGGATAAGCGCTTGATGAAAAAAGAGTTGATGGATATTTTGGCCTGTCCGGTGTGCAAAGGCTCGCTCGAACTCAAAGTAACTGAAGAGAAAGAGGGGGAGGTAATCACTGGCTCACTCTTTTGCCGAAAGTGCAACCATAGTTACCCCATCACAGATAGCATCCCCAACCTGCTGCCACCAAACCTCGAGAGCGCTTAGAGCCCTGCCCGTCATTCTAAGTCCCGCGCTCACTGTCATTCTGAGCGTAGCGAAGAATCTCACAACGCTCAGCACAAACTCCGCGTGGCATTCCCTTCAGTCCCACCTGTTATTGCGAGCGAAGCGTGGCAATCTCAATTTCACCACCATACCGAGATTGCTTCGTCGCTAGCGCTCCTCGCAATGACAAAAGAATCTCTAGACCCTTCACTACCGTTCAGGGTGACAAGTAAATAGTCCAAACCTTAAAGGCTAGTTAATCAGGCCTATAAATTACACAGCTTTGCGGAGATTCCCAGACTTCAACGCTTGACAGCGACACTCCCCCGGAGAAACGTCCTTTAAGCTGGTCATAGATGGTTACAGCGATATTTTCCGAAGACGGATTGATTTTATCGAAAGGCGGCACATCATTGAGGCAGGTGTGGTCAAATCGGACAAGAGCTTCGCTAAGATGACGTTTCAGCTCCACAAAATCGTAAGCCAGGCCAATTTCGTTTAACTTTGCCGCCTTCAAGCTGACCACCACCTTGAAGCGATGCCCATGTAGATTCTCACATTTGCCACCATAATCTCTAAGATAATGAGCCGCATCAAAATGCCCTTCAACAGATACTTGATACATCTTGCCTCCTTATCATAATCTCCCCGGCTTCAGCCCATTTGCGAACACCAGCCACAGCTCCCAAATCGATCAATAGCTCTCTAGCAGCCTTTCCCTTCTCAGGATGGACCAGTCCAGGAGCGATTTCAGCCAGCGGCACGAGCACGAATGCCCGCTCGGCTAGATGTGGATGAGGTATAGTCAATTCCTTATCGCTGAAAACCTCATCGCCGTAGAAAAGTATGTCGATATCAATAGACCTAGGGGCATTGGGAAAACTAGGCACTCTGCCAAGTTTAGCTTCGATTCTTTTGGCCAAACGCAATAGTTGTTTGGGGCCCAGCTCAGTAGAGATACGACATACAGCATTGAGAAAAAGCGGCTGCTCCTTGTAGCCTACGGGCTCAGTTTCATAAATGCAGGAAACTTGCTCTACGACCAGGTGCTTTGACATCAATTTCAAGGCTTGAGCCAAGTTCTGTTTCCTATCTCCTAAATTGGAACCGAGACCAATATAAGCAGTTATCACCGCTAGCTCCCCCTGCCTCGGATAATGGCATCGCTCATCCGACAAACGCGTATCATCTCTCTAACATCATGCAACCGAACCATATCGGCACCTTTAGCAATTCCAATGGCAATGGTAGCCGCTGTCCCCTCTAGACGCTGCTCTGGCGGTAAATCCAATATCGACCCAATCATCGATTTGCGTGAAGTGCCCAGAAGGATAGGCCTACCTAAAACTTTAAGCTCATCCAGCCGACGTACCAGCTCAAGGTTTTGCTCTAGGGTCTTGCCGAAACCAATGCCTGGGTCAACGATGATATTCTCCCAGGGCACTCCTGAATCCAAAGCTAAGTCTATAGACCTTTTGAGGTCTTCAATAACCGCCGATACAATGTTGTGCCGAGGTTTATCCCGCTGATTGCTCATGAGGATTATAGGCGCGCCTCTATCTGCCGCCAGCTTAGCCAATCTCGGCTCTTTTTTCAGTCCCCAGATATCATTTATCATTTCAGCCCCAGCATCTAGAGCCTTACGAGCTACATCAAACTTGTAAGTGTCAACACTCAAAGGTACCTTTACCTTGCCAATCAACCACTCCAGCACTGGTATCACCCGCCGCAATTCCTCATCAACTGATATTGGAGACGAATCCGGGCGGGTAGATTCGCCACCAACATCAAGTATGTCAACACCTTCGGTGACAAAGCGTTGTGCTTGAGCTACAGCAGCATCAACACTATCCAAGCCATCGCCGGAAAAAGAATCAGGAGAGACATTGACAATCCCCATCACATAGGTTAGTTCTCCCCAGTGGAAAGTGGCATTCCTACAGCGGGTGACGCCCGGGGAAGAACCACCTCTAGCTTGTCGCCATTTTAGCAACGAAGCTTTGCTCAACCTGCCGGTCATCAGGTCTCTATTCTACCATGCAAGGCAATGTGTTATATAGTTAATATGAGATTCTTCGCTGCGCTCAGAATGACAAAGAAGTGAAGGACTCCATAAGAATGACAGACGAAGAGCTCAGCCCGGTAATTACATGCTATCCAATGCTGGGTGAAATATGCTACAATTGTGGCTTAGCAAAAAAAATCAGATTAAATAAAATCCTCGTAAACCGGCTTGACGGGAAGGTGAAGAACAAATGGGAATTGAGCAGAAAATCACCGAATTGAGCAAATTAAGAGAACAAGCTATGGCTGGTGGAGGTACCCAGCGCATAGATGCCCAGCATAAGCGAGGCAAGCTTACTGCTAGAGAGCGAATTCAGCTTCTCTTTGACCCAGGCACCTTTGAAGAGCTAGACCCGTTTGCTCTCCACCGCTGCACTGACTTCGGGCTTGAAGAGCAGAGAGTCCTTGGAGATGCCGTAGTCACCGGATATGGCAAAATCAATGGCCGAACCGCCTTCGTCTTCTCTCAGGACTTCACGGTTTTTGGCGGTTCATTGTCAAAAATAGCCTCCGAAAAAATCTGTAAAGCCATGGACTTAGCCGCCAAGAGTGGTGCTCCTATCATCGGCCTGCTAGACTCAGGAGGCGCTCGCATCCAAGAGGGGGTAGACAGCCTGATAGCCTACGGTGATATCTTTATGCGCAATACCATCTATTCAGGCGTTATTCCTCAGATTTCAGTGGTTATGGGGCCATGTGCAGGGGGTGCTGTCTACTCACCGGCTATAACTGACTTCATTTTCATGGTGAAAAACACAGGCCAAATGTATATTACCGGGCCAGCAGTAATTAAGGCAGTGACCGGTGAGGAAGTTAGCTTTGAGGAATTGGGTGGTGCTATGACTCACGCCACTAAAAGCGGCAACTGTCATTTTGTTGCCGACGATGACCAGAAATGTCTCGAGGCGGTGCGACAACTGCTAAGTTTTCTGCCTCAAAATAATATGGACGAGCCGCCCTTTATAGATACCGGCGACGACCATAACCGCATGGATGAGGAACTTCTACATTTTATCCCTGATGACCCGAACAAAACCTATGATATGACAAAGGTCATATTCAAAATTGTGGACAACGGCGATTTTATGGAAGTGCATAAGAATTTTGCCCGCAACCTCATTGTTGGCTTCGCCAGAATGGGCGGACACAGCGTCGGGATAGTAGCCCAGCAGCCATCATTCTACGCCGGTGTTATTGATGTTGATGCCTCGGACAAAGGCGCCAGGTTTGTCCGATTCTGTGATTGCTTCAACATTCCTCTGGTTACACTTGTTGATGTACCCGGATACATGCCGGGCACCGTCCAGGAATACAAAGGTATCATCAGGCATGGTGCCAAGCTCCTCTATGCCTATGCTGAAGCCACCGTGCCCAAAGTAAGCGTCATCTCCCGGAAAGCTTATGGTGGCGCTTTCGTAGTCATGAGCAGCAAGAGCCTGCGCGGCGATATCAACTACGCTTGGCCAACAGCCGAGATTGCCGTAATGGGACCAGACGGTGCCGTAAACATCATTTTCAAAGATGCTATAGATAAATCGGAAAAACCAGAAGAGATGCGACAAAAACTAATTGCTGAGTACAAAGATAAATTCGCTAATCCCTATATAGCCGCCAGCAAGGGCTACCTTGACGATGTCATCGACCCAAGAAGCACAAGACCAAAACTGATTAAAGCCTTGGAAATGCTTCGCAACAAGACTGACACAAATCCACCTAAGAAGCATGGTAACATCCCCCTTTAGAGAGTAGTGGAAATGAAGAAAGCTACAATGGCTGCAATAATTGGAGCAATTAACGTCTACATCGAACAGGAAGAGCAAGCTAAGGCAGTATCTTCCAAAGTTATGCCCTATCCCGAAAGCAGCTCATGGCGGCTTTTTGGACGCCAGGAATTGATGAGGGCCAGAACTCGCTGGCGGGTGAAAAGAGATAATCGATGGAACACCGGGTTAACACTTATGCGAAAGGAGATACAGACGTGAGCCCAGCCAAGGCGAGCAACAAAAATCCATTAAAGATCACCGACCTTACTTTGCGTGATGGACACCAATCATTATTCGCCACCAGGATGCGAACCGCTGATATGGAGCCTATTGCCGCAGACATGAACAAGGTGGGTTTCTGGTCGATGGAAGTCTGGGGCGGTGCTACCTTCGACGTAATGACCAGATTCCTAAACGAAGATCCGTGGGAAAGAATCCGTATCTTGAAGAAGCTGATGCCTGATACCAGATTGCAGATGCTCTTGCGCGGTCAGAACTTGGTCGGCTACCGCAATTATGCCGATGACGTAGTTACCGCCTTTGTTCATCATGCTGCTGACTGTGGCATTGACGTCTTCCGCGTCTTCGACGCCGTTAATGACGAACGCAATTTCATGACTGCCTTTAAAGCCATCAAAGATAAAAAGAAGCATATCCAAGGCTCCCTATGCTATTCATTAACGGAACCTAAACTGGGCGGCCCGGTATACAATATTGATTATTTTGTTAAGAAAGCACTTATTATTCAAGATATGGGAGCAGATAGCCTCTGCATCAAGGATATGGCTGGACTCATTGCCCCGGACGATGCCTACGAGTTAATTAAGGCTTTAAAGCAGGCGCTGAAGATACCGGTCAATTTGCACAGCCACTTCACCAGCGGTATGGCTTATATGAGCTTCTTAAAAGCCATCGAGGCTGGAGTCGATTTCATAGATACTTGCATTGCTCCTTTCGCTTTGCGCACCTCTCACCCAGCAATAGAGCCAATTGTGGTTGCCCTCAGCGGCAGCCCCAGAGATACGCGGCTCAACTTGGAGCACCTGCTTAAATTAGGCGAATACTTTGAGTCTATCGCCCCTAAGTATAGGGACTTTCTGGATACTACCAAGATATCAGTGATTGATACCGGCGTGCTATGGCATCAGATCCCCGGCGGTATGTTCAGCAACATGGTTGCTCAACTAAGAGAAGCCGGTGCCCTCGACCGCCTGCAAGAAGTTTATGCCGAACTTCCTCGAACGCGAAAGGAGCTTGGCTACCCGCCATTGGTTACGCCAACCAGCCAGATAGTCGGCGTTCAGGCAGTCCAGAATGTCCTTTTCGGCAGATATAAAATGATATCCAAGGAAGTCAAAGATTACGTTTATGGCTTGTACGGTAAACCTCCAGCTACAATCGATAAAGAGGTACAAAGGATAGTCCTTAAAGGTTATGAACGTGGGGAAGAACCTATCACCTGCCGACCAGCTGATATTCTCGAGCCGGAACTGGCGAAAGCCAAGGAGGCTACCAAAGATATCGCTAAAGATATCGGTGACGTGCTTGTCTATGCCCTCTATCCTCAGACTGGGATGCGATTCCTAAAGCGGAAATATGGCCTGGAGGCACCACCACCAGAAACCAAGCCGAAGACCTTAGAAGACGTCAAAAGAGAAGACGAGCTTATCGCCAAAGCTAAAGCTGGCAAACTGGCGGAGAAGGTTGAGGTGAAAGCGCCGATTAAGGGGCCGGCTGCTAGAACATTCAATGTCTTCGTCGGTGATGAATATTACAAGGTTGAGGTCGAGCCTGCAGGTGGCCCGGCTACATCCACTCCTCCACCAGTATACGCTCCGCAGCAACCACCGGTAGCACCGCCACCACCTAAGCCAGAAGCTCCACCTGCACCGCTGGTGGAAAAGAAAGAGGCTCTAACATCTCCCGAGGCAGCCGTCGCTGCCGGAGATACGCCGGTGCTGGCTCCGATGCCAGGCACAGTCATCCGCTATCTCGTTAAAGAAGGTGACAATGTCAAAGTAGGCATGGGCGTAGTTGTTCTAGAAGCTATGAAGATGGAAAATGAATTGGGTGCCCCGGCTGCCGGTAAAATTAAATCCATAAATTGTAAGCCTGGCGATAAGGTAGGCGGAGGCACTGTACTTGCCATAATTGGTTAGGCTTTTATGGGGAAAACACTCAGCGAGAAAATCCTAAGTGAAAAATCAGGAACTGACGCTCGAGCCGGCGATATAGTCATTGCCCAGGTGGATTTAGTTTTTGCTCAAGACACCACTGGCCCTTTAACCATACGGCAATTTAAAGAAGTCAAACATGGCAGACTAGCCAACCCGCAACGAACCGCCGTTTTTCTTGACCACGCTATACCCAGCCCCAACCGGCAATTATCGAATGACCATCAATTTCTGCGCCGCTTTGCCGAAGAGACCAACTGCCTAATCTTCGAAGGTGGCACTGGGATATGCCATCAATTAGTAGCGGAAATGTTTGCTAACCCTGGGGATATTATCGTCGGTGCCGACTCCCATACGGTAACTGCCGGCGGTTTGGGAGCATTTGCTACTGGAATGGGGTCAAGCGACATTGCTGTTGTTTTTGCCCTGGGCAAGACGTGGTTTCGAGTGCCAGAGACCTTCAAAATTAGCATCAGCGGCAGATTTCAAAAATGGGTTGGTGCCAAAGACCTTATCCTCCACCTTATTGGCGCACTCGGAGCTGACGGTGCCACTTACAAAGCACTGGAATTCGATGGCCAAACAGTTTCTAATATGACCATCTCGGACCGCTTGACTGTAGCCAACATGGCGGTAGAAGCTGGTGCCAAGGTGGGGATTTTCCCTAGTGACAGTGTCACCAAGAAGTACTTGGCAGCTCAAGGGAGGGCTAATAAATATAGAGCTCTTCGACCTGACGCCGACGCCGATTATGAGCGAGCTATCATCGTCAATGCCGCCGAACTTGAACCTATGATAGCCGTGCCTCATACTGTGGATAATGTGGCTCCAGTAAACATGCTCGCCGGTACAAAAATAGACCAGGTATTCATCGGCACTTGCACCAACGGTCGACTTGAAGATTTAGCCACGGCTGCTGCCATTCTCAAAAACAAGAAGCGTCACCCAAGCGTCAGGTTAATCGTAGCTCCAGCATCACAGCAAGTCCTAACCAAAGCCATGAGAATTGGCTACATCCAGATTCTAGTCGCTGCCGGAGCCGTATTGCTGCCACCGGGGTGCGCTGCTTGTCTCGGTCTCCACCAGGGTGTGCTCGGAGATAATGAAGCCTGTCTATCCACAGCTAACCGCAATTTCAAAGGTCGAATGGGCAACCCGGAAGCCTCAATATATCTGGCTAGCCCAGCCACAGCCGCAGCTTCAGCATTAACCGGTGAAATCACCGACCCGAGAAAGGTACTATGATGCCTGACACAATTCTTAAAGGTAAAGCTTTCAAGTTCGGTGGCAACATCTCTACCGACCATATCATACCAGGTAAATACGCACACTTGAGAAGCAACCTACCGGAGTTGACCAAACACGTCATGGAGGATGCTGACTCAACCTTTGCTGAGAAGGTGAAACCAGGTGACTTCATCGTCGCCGGCAAGAACTTTGGACTTGGCTCCAGCCGGGAACATGCTGCACTAGTTATTAAAATGGCCGGGGTGAGCGCTATCCTGGCAAAATCAGTTGCTCGCATCTTTTTCAGAAATGCCACAAATCAGGGACTACCGACCCTGATTTGTGATACTGATAAAATTGACGTTGGAGATGAATTAGAGGTAAATTTAACCAGAGGCATTATTACCGACCTGACCAAGGGTATCCAGCTTAATTTTGGCAAAATCCCTGAGGTGATGCTGAACATACTTAATGAGGGCGGGCTCATCTCCTACATAAGCAGATACGGCGATTTTACGCTCTAAGCCCCGTAAAGGCGGGATATGTTATGCCTTACAAAGTGACTATTATCCCAGGCGATGGCATCGGCCCTGAGATCACCGAGGCGACTAAAAGAGTATTAGAAGCTACCGGTGTTAAATTTGAGTGGAATATTGGAATAGTCGGCCAGCAAGCTCAGGATAAATTTGGCACCCCTCTACCTGATTATGTCCTCGAATCCATAAAGAAAAACAAGGTGGCCCTCAAAGGCCCGGTGACCACGCCAGTAGGCACCGGCTTCAGGAGCGTCAATGTAGCCTTACGCCAAAGCTTAGACCTTTATGCCTGCCTCCGACCATGTAAAACCTACCCTGGCGTGCCCACACCCTTTAAAAATGTAGACATAGTCATTGTCAGAGAGAATACAGAGGACCTCTACAGCGGCATTGAATTTGCCAAGGGAACCAAGGAAAGCGATAGACTGGCAAAACTCATTCTCGAGACCACACAGACCAAGGTGAAGCAAGATTCCGGCTTCAGCATAAAAGTGATCTCCGAAACAGCTTCCAGACGTATTGTCAGGTTTGCCTTCGAATATGCCCGCGCCAATAATAGAAAGAAGGTCAGCGCGGCCCACAAGGCTAACATCATGAAGTTCTCCGATGGCCTTTTCCTGGCTGCTGCCCGTGAAGTAGCCAAGGAATATCCAGATATAGGGTTCGAAGATGTGGTTGTCGATGCCCTATGCATGCGCCTTGCCAGAAGTCCCCAGCAATACGATATCATTGTCTTGCCTAATCTCTATGGTGACATTGTCTCCGACCTTTGCGCTGGACTCGTTGGCGGGCTTGGCGTTGCACCGGGGGCTAACATAGGCGATAATATAGCGGTTTTTGAACCTACCCACGGCAGTGCTCCGAAATATGTTGGCCAGAACAAAGTGAATCCAATGGCTATGATGCTATCCGCGACCATGATGCTCCGCCATATTAATGAAACTAAAGCTGCAGACAAGCTGGAAAAAGCCATAGCTGATGTCATCGCTGAGGGCAAAAGCGTTACCTACGACCTAAAGTTAGACCGCAATCAACCTGCAGCAACTACCTCAGAGGTCGCTGATGCAGTGATTGAAAAATTCAAAAATCAAGGAGGGTAAAATGCGTAATAAAGTGAGCGTCATCGGTGCCGGAAATGTAGGAGCCACCCTGGCCCAGCGTATCGCCGAGAAAGGATATGCTGATGTAGTGGTGGTGGACATCATCGATGGCTTGCCTCAGGGCAAAGGATTGGACATGCTCCAGACCGGTCCAATTACCGGTTCCGATGCCAGAGTCATCGGCACTGATTCCTACGAAGAAACTGCCAACTCTGACATCGTGGCCATCACCTCGGGAGTACCAAGAAAGCCAGGCATGAGCCGTGATGACCTGGTACTGACCAATATGAATATCATTAAATCGGTCACCGAGCAGGTGGTGAAATACTCGCCGAAGTGCATCATCATTATGGTCGCCAATCCCTTAGACGCCATGACACAGTTGGCTCTTCAAGTCAGCAAATTTCCTCGAAACCGTGTCTTCGGCCAGTCAGGCATTTTAGATACCTCCAGATTTAGAACTTTCCTCGCTCAGGAACTTAACGTCTCAGTCGAAGATGTTTATGCCTGTGTTATGGGCGGGCATGGAGATACCATGGTGGCCATCCCAAGATTAACCACCGTGGGCGGTGTCCCGATAACCGAGCTTTTGACTCAGGAGACTGTAAACAAGATTGTTGAGCGGACAGTCAAAGGGGGTGGCGAAATAGTCGCCCTGCTAAAAACGGGAAGCGCCTATTATGCTCCTGCAGCTGCTACCGCTCAAATGGTTGAATCCATACTTCTAGACAAGAAGAGGATCCTACCTTGCGCTGTCTACCTTGAAGGAGAATATGGAATAAAGGGCGCAGTAGTTGGGGTACCCGTGAAGCTAGGCAGAAATGGCATTGAGCAGATAATCGAGCTGAAGCTAACACCAGAAGAGAGCGCCGCACTCAAGAAATCAGCCGAGGCAGTAAGAGAACTTGCCAAAGTAATGAAACTGGAGTAGTTGGCTAATGCGGGATATCGATAGTAAAAAAATAATTGAAACTGTATCCCACCTGTTCCAAGACGCCTGCCTTTACCTGCCCGAAGATGTGCTCGCTGCCCTCAAGGAGGCAAGAGAAAAAGAGGAGTCTCCTGCAGCCAAGGATGTGTTAGCCCAACTCATTGAAAATACTGAAATCGCTGCCAAAGAGAAAACCCCTCTATGCCAGGACACCGGTGCTGCAGTGGTAGTGTTGGAATTAGGTCAGGACGTTCACATAACGGGAGGTGACCTTTACACAGCCATAAATGAAGGGGTGCGTCAGGGATATGAAAAGGGGTATCTGCGCAAATCCATGGTGAATCAGCCCTTCTCAGCACGAGTCAACACGAAAGATAACACCCCGGCTATCATCCACGCCGATATCGTTCCAGGTGACAAACTCAAAATCAGCATAATGCCCAAGGGGGGTGGCTCTGAAAACTGCTCTCGCCTGACAGTAATGCCGCCAGCAAGGGGGCGCCAAGGGATTATTGACTTTGTGGTAAACCTCGTTGATGAATCTGGCAGCAATCCATGCCCACCTCTCATCATCGGTCTCGGCATAGGCGGAACAACAGATAAAGCTATGACATTGGCTAAAAAAGCACTATTGCGCAAAGTTGGCGAGCCAAATCCGGACCCAGAGGTTGCTGAGTTAGAAAAAGAAATCCTGCAACGTGCCAACAATCTGGGCATTGGACCAATGGGTTACGGTGGCAGGACAACCGCCTTGGCCGTTCACGCTGAAACCTTCCCGGCACATATCGCTAGCCTGCCGGTTGCGGTTAACATACAATGTTGGTGTGCTCGGCATAAAGAGACGACATTATGACGAGCCAAAAACACGATGTTATAGTCTTGGGCTCAGGACTAGCTGGCCTACGAGCTGCCATCGAAGCCGCCCACAATTCAGGACTCGATGTTGCCATCGTCTCCAAAGTCCAGTTGATGCGTTCCCATTCAGTCTGTGCTGAAGGCGGCACTGCAGCCGTCATGCAGCCAGATGAAGGGGATAGCTTCGAGCTTCATGCCTGGGATACAGTCAGAGGTGCTGACTTCCTTTGCGACCAGGATGTAGTAAAGCGCTTTGTTGCAGAGGCACCTAAAGAAATCCTCCTTTTAGAGCACTGGGGAATCCCCTGGTCGCGCCGCCCCGATGGCCGAATTGCCCAGCGAGCATTCGGCGGCCATAGCTACGACCGGGCTGTCTTCGCTGCCGACAAGACCGGTTTCGCCGAAATGCAAACTCTCTACGACACTTTGCAGAAATATCCTAACGTAACCAGATACGACGAATGTTATATCTCCTCAATCCTAACAAAAGACAATACATTCTGCGGCGTAACCGCCTGGGATTTGACCAGCGGCCAGTTCTTCTTTATCCAGGGTAAAGCTCTAATCATCGCCACGGGCGGGGCTTGCCGTATGTTCGGTTTCACCACATACTCCCTTACCGCCACCGGCGACGGTTTAGCCATGGCTTACCGGGCAGGGCTACCCATTAAGGACCTGGAATTCGTCCAATTCCATCCCACAGGCCTAGTACCATCCGGCATCCTCATAACAGAGGCAGCACGTGGCGAAGGCGGCTACTTACTCAACAATAAAGATGAGAGATTCATGGAAAAATACGCTCCATCTAAGATGGAGGTAGCTCCACGAGACATTGTCTCCCGCTCGGAGATGACTGAAATTGAAGAAGGCAGAGGATTTCCCAGACCCGATGGCCTCGACTACGTTCACATTGACCTGCGTCATCTCGGTGCCGCTAAAATCAATGAACGGCTGCCTATGATTCGAGAGGTCGCCATAAAGTTCAACTTCATTGACCCTATCTACGAGCCAATTCCTGTTCGACCGGCCGCTCATTATTTTATGGGCGGCGTCCACACTGATATTGACGGCGCTACCCCGATAAAAGGTATATGGGCAGCCGGTGAGGCCGCTTGCGTATCACTGCACGGTGCCAACCGCCTCGGCTCCAACTCAACCGCCGAATGCCTCGTCTGGGGAAAAATCACCGGGGATAATGTTGCCAAGTATGCGTCTAGACAGAAAGCCTTTTCTACACCGCCTGAAGAAAAAACACTGAAGGAAGCAGAGGCCAGAGTTTTCAGCAGGTTCAGCTCTAACGGCAAAGAAAGCGCCTATGCTCTCCGCAGGGAGCTACAGAGGACTATGGATAGTCAGGTGGGCGTCTTTCGCACCGGCACCGGCCTAAAAATAGCCCTTGATAAGATACGCGAATTAAAGCGACGGCTGCCCGATGTCAAGGTCAAAGACCGTGGGCGCATATATAATACAGACCTGCTCAGTGCCTTGGAAACGGATAATCTCCTTGACCTGGCCGAAATTATCGTCACCGGAGCCTTATCACGCACTGAGTCGCGAGGGGCTCACTCTCGACGGGACTTTCCCGATCGCGATGATGTCAACTGGCTCAAGCATACCTTAGTCTATTACACACCTAAAGGGCCACGGCTCGATTATATCCCCGTAACCATCACCATGTGGCAGCCTGTAGAAAGGAAATACTAGGGAGTTAGCTATGAGACAAATACAGCCTCGACGCAACTATCTAGGAGCTGTTGGGTGGTTGTGGGCAGGCAATTACAAGCTGGAGCGTTATCTCTACATACTTCATAGAATAACCGGCCTGGGAATCTTGCTCTTCCTACTGCTCCACTTGATGATGACAACCGTTTTCCGCATCCAGGGTCAGGGTGTCTGGGAAACTACGATGTCAATCCTCCACAACCCCTGGTTCAAAATCGGCGAATATCTTGTGGTCATTGCCTTCGTCTACCATGCCTTGAACGGTTTGCGACTTATCCTACAGGAACTGGGTTTCCTTATGGGGCGACCTATACCACCAATTTATCCGTACAGAGACTCGCTCCGCAAGAAACGCCCCTGGACAATCGCCATGATAGCAGTGGTCGTCATCCTTGCCTTAGTCTTCTTTTATGACTTCGTCGCAGGAGGCTGGTAATGCGCAATACCTATCTGTGGTTTCTACAACTGGTTACCGGCATATTGATAGCAGTTCTGTTGGGTGTACATATGGTATTAATGCACCTCGATGCTATCCTTGGCTTCTTTGGAGTCGATGTTAACGACGTGACTTCCTGGGGCTCAATGATAGAGCGAGCTCGCCAGGGTATATGGACAGGCTTATATATGGCCTTACTGGCCGTTGTTCTCTACCACGCCCTAAACGGACTGCGTAACGTTATCCTTGAGCTGACACCATCGGCCAGGACTGAACGTGTCGTCACCTGGGCTATTGTAGCCTTTGGCATCGTCGCCTTTGTCTGGTGCAGCTATGTACCCATTGCTCTGTTATCTGCTTAGGAGGCATTATGGACATGGATAAAAACAACCAGATAACATTTAAAGTCCAAAGATACGATCCCGAACATGACGGCACGCCTCATTTTCAGGAATTTATGGTGCCATCTAGCCAGAGTATGACGGTTCTCGAAGGTCTCATCTATATAAAAGAAAACCTGGATAGCAGCCTTGTTTTTCGCACTTCATGCCGCATGGCCATCTGCGGCTCCTGTGGTATGCTCATTAACAACTACCCCCATCTCGCCTGTCACACACAAATAGAAGAGTTCCACTCAGACACGTTAACCATCAAACCATTGCCTAACCTGCCTATCATCAAAGACCTGGTAGTTGACTTAATTCCATTCTTCAATACCCACAAATCAATAAAACCCTACATTCTCCGCCAAGACGCAGAGGAAATGGAAAACCCCACCGCCGAATACGCACAGGTACCTATCACCTTAGAGACCTTCTTGCAGTTCACCTACTGCATAAAGTGCGGTATATGCATTTCTGCTTGTCCAACCTCAGCCAGCGATAAGCTTTTTCTTGGCCCGCAGGCTCTGGCTCAATGCTACCGCTACTGCGCTGACAATCGGGATGAAGGCGAAAAGGAAAGATTTCCCATGGTTGATACTGACCACGGGGTATGGCACTGCCATCTCGCCGGCGCCTGCTCCGAAGCCTGCCCCAAAGGCTTAGACCCAGCTCTGGCTATCCAACTACTCAAAAGAAGGCTGGTATCCCGAGCTGTAGGGCTCAGCAGAAAGCTGCCACCTTCTCCAATAGTCTCACCTCCCACTGAGGTTAAACCTAAAATTCCTTTCCCTGAGTTCACCGTGAAATGAAGCTAGATAAACCACCACCATGGAGGGAGAACGATGAAGACTCTAAATATCAAGTCACCACTTGATGAGGAAACTATTAAGAAGTTGAAAGCCGGTGACCAGGTTTTCATCACCGGCGTGATTTATACCGCAAGAGACGCTGCCCACAAACGCATGGTTGAAGCCTTAGATAAAGGCGAAAAGCTACCTTTTGATATAACCAACCAGACCATTTATTACATGGGCCCAACGCCAGCCAAGCCAGGGCAAGTCATCGGCTCAGCCGGACCTACAACCAGCGGACGGATGGACACTTATGCCACCCGTCTTATGGCTGCTGGCCTCAAAGTAATGATCGGCAAAGGCAACCGGTCACAAGCGGTAAAAGATGCTATGAAAAAATACAAGGCAGTGTATTTCGCCACCATAGGTGGCGCCGGAGCCTTGATTTCCAAAAGCATTAAGAAGGCAGAGGTAATAGCTTACGAAGATTTAGGTGCAGAGGCAATACGCCGTTTGGAGGTAGAAAACTTCCCCGCCACCGTTATCAATGACATCTATGGCGGCGACTTATACAAACAGGGCAAGGTCAAGTACCAGCTTAAGGCCTAAACGGGGCTTGTCTCGTCGGCAAGGCACTTTTGTTTTCTGTCATTCTGAGGGAGCGGAGCGACCGAAGAATCTCGTTAAAAACAGACTTGGTAAGGGCGACTTTAGATTCTTCGCTACGCTCAGAATGACATAATGGGTTTTGCTAGCTGGTCCGTATTATCGGTGTCTAGCTCCCTTCAGCCCGAGCGAGATAACTCTAAGCAGCCCGGCTACACTCTTGGCATCGCAGATTTCCCCTGAAGCAATGAGTTCAGGTATCCGGGATATGGATACTTGAACCACCTCGATATCCTCAGTATCTTCAGCCTCACGACGGCTAGGTATCAGATGCGTAGCCAGATATAGGTGTAAATACTCAGTGCAGTAGCCGGGGGCTGAATAAAAACCGCCAAGCTTGTCTATCTTGTTCGGTAAATAACCTATCTCCTCCTGTAACTCACGTCGAACACTGGCAATCGGCTGTTCACCAGGGTCAATGCCGCCCGCCGGAATCTCCAAGAGAATTTTGCCCACAGCTTTACGATATTGACGAACTAAGATGACTCTGTCTTTAGAATCAAGGACCACCACTGCCACGCAATCGCTATGCTCAACAATCTCCCTGGTGGTCGTCTTGCCATTAGGCTTCAGCACCGTGTCAACCCTCAGCTTCACCGCCCGGCCGTCATAAATTCGCTGGCTGGATATAGTCTTCTCCATCTTATCTTTTACCTCTCTAATCTAAGCATGCATCCCTCACTTATGCTCGGAACAGGCTTCGCAATTCCGGTTTCCTGACTGTCATTGCGAGGCACGGAGTGCCGTGGCAATCTCGGTGTGGGGAATGAGGTGAGATTGCTTCGCTTCGCTCGCAATGACATAAGAAACTGCCAAGTCACCCTGGCTCAGACCGATAGATAAGAGCCACCTCATCGCAATCGGGAAACTTGGGACAACGATAGCACTCCGACCACACCTTTCGCGGCAATTCCATCTTGTCAACCTGATGAAAATTATGCCTTTCGAAAAAAGCCGGCTTGTAGGTCAGACAAAAGACTGTAGGAATCCCCAATTCCTTGGCTTCATCAAGGCAGGCTTCAATAAGTATCGAGCCCAAGCCCTTGGCCTGTTTATCTTCGCTCACCGCCAGAGACTTAATCTCAGCTAAATCAACCCAGTTAATATGAAGGGCAACACAGCCGATAACCTGTTTACTACTATCCCTGATGACGAAAAAGTCGCGCAGGTTCTCATATATCTCGCTTAATGCTCGAGGCAGCATCTCACCCTTATCGGCGAAGCTGTTCACAAGTTCATGTATCCGCTGGACATCATTTATTTTCGCTTTCTCTACTTTCATTATGCCTTCCCTTTAAGTCTGCTTATACTCCTGCTGTCATTCTGAGACTACTCGCCTTCTGTCATTCTGAGCGAAGCGAAGAATCCAGACCCTCTGCCAGCGCTCAGGATGACAATTAAACACTTCCCTTTCCTTTAAGCCTCGATTCCAGATAGCTGTAAAAATAAGCCTTAGGGCGAATTCTCAAGAACCGAGCCACATGGCGGCTACGCTTTACCTTTACTTCATCCCCGCTACGCAGTGGCATCTCCACCTGTCCGTCAATGCTGAGCATGGCTTCATGGGTGGTAGTCACCTTTATCTGGATTTCAGCTTCAGCCGGCAGAACCATAGCCCTGTCCAGCGCCAGATGAGGACAAACAGGCTTGAATATGATTTCCTTAGCCTGTGGATAAAGAATGGGCCCACCAGCCGCCAGTGAGTAACCAGTGCTGCCGGTAGCCGTAGCTACTATAACGCCGTCAGCCCGATAGGTTGCCAGAACCTCACCATCAACTTTAGTTTCAACCTGAACCAGCCGAGCTGAGCTCCTTCGTCCCACAAAAACATCGTTCATCGCATTAAAAACCTTGTCCTGAGACAGCAGCTCAGCTTCCAGCATCGCCCTCTCTTCAATCCAACCATCACCATCCAGCAGCCGAGGCAGCTTCTCAAAAGCCTCATCAGCTTTAAGCTCGGTCATAAATCCTAAGTTGCCCAGATTTATGCCTACGATGGGCACTGCATGTGGGATAACGGCTCGGACGGCACGCAGGATAGTGCCATCGCCGCCGATGCTAAGCATTAATTCCGACTCAGCTATCTGAGGCTTCGCCTTATCCTCTTCCCAGGCTGAGCATGTCCAGAAGGAAACGCCTCGGGCTTTCAGAAACTTCTCCAGTTCCTGACTGAAAGCCTTAGCCTTCTCAATCTTCGGATGATATAAAATGCCGACCTGTTTCACTTGCATTTGGAGTCTATCACCGCCAGCTAGAGGGTGTCAAGGAATGCTGGTAGCGAATGTCATTGCGAGCCCTTCGCTCTGTGTCATTCTGAGCGCAAGCGAAGAATCTCTCGCTCAGGGTAAACTCCATGTGGCAATCTCTGGGATTGCTTCGGGGCGTATATCCTTCGCCATGACAAAAACTCTCCACGTTTAGCCTGAACTCGTTCAGATAGATAGGTGACACTTTTACAGTGTGACATTGGGTAATGTCCCCGGTGTCATTGCGAGCCGAAGGCGTGGCAATCTCAATACCTCCCCACCGAGATCGCCACGTCGCTCACGCTCCTCGCGATGACAGAAAAAAGAAGAACAGGGATAGCAGACCCTGTTCCGAGCGCCAACGAGGGATCTCGCTCCTAGAAATAACAACAGCAAGTGTCACTAATGTACTGGACGAGTACACAGCCTTGTTAAGCTAGACAAGTCGATGCTATACTGGGTTGATTAGAAAGCGAGGCAAGGGTTTTGATGAAACGAGTAGACGGCCGTGATAATGATGAGCTTCGCCCGGTAAGTATCAGCCTGGGATATCAGGCTTTTGCTGAAGGCTCAGCATTGATAGAATTGGGGCGTACCAGAGTGCTCTGCGCTGTGAGTGTGGAGGAGAAGGTTCCCAACTTTCTCAAAGGTGAAGGCATCGGTTGGGTTACTGCTGAATATGCCATGCTGCCGCGTTCTACGCTCACTCGCACTCCCCGCAGCATCTCTCCCGAGAGGACAGCCGGTAGAAATCAAGAAATCCAACGTCTTATCGGCCGTAGCTTGAGGGCTGTTACCGACCTTGCGGCTCTGGGTGAAAGAACCTTTACTGTGGACTGTGATGTATTGCAGGCTGACGGCGGTACTCGAACTGCAGCCATCACTGGTGGATATGTAGCTCTGTTTTCCGCATTACATAATATGAAAAAACAGGGTATTCTGAAATCAATTCCAGTGAAGGGCGCGGTAGCTGCAACCAGTGTTGGTATTGTGGATAGGGAAGAGCTTCTTGACCTCTGCTATGAGGAGGACTCCCGGGCTGCAGTTGACTTTAATGTGGTTATGACTGACAAGGGCGAATTCGTAGAGCTTCAAGGCACAGCCGAAGGCAAACCTTTCTCCAAAGAAACCATCGATGCTTTGCTCTCACTTGCCGAGAAGGGAATCAAGCAATTATTCAAAATCCAGAAAGCGACTCTAGCAGAACTACCTTAGGCCGGCTTATTTATTTGTCACCCTGAGCCTTTCTCTTTTTGTCACCCTGAGCGGCAGCGAAGGGTCTAAAGATAGAAATGTAAAAGTTAAATATAAAAAGGCGAAATTACAAGTCAAAACTCAAAAATAAATTTAGGCTTTCGGCTTCGAACAGCAAGAAATAATATTTACATTTTTATTTGTAATTTTGATTTTTGAGTTCTAAATTTTAAGTTAGCGACAACGAAGCGTATCGAGATTCTTCGCTTCGCTCAGAATGACAGTGGGGTACTCAGAATGGCAGGAGATGGTTGCTTTTTAGGGGCGGACGTGCCCATCGCCGATAATAATCCACTTGTAGCTGGTCAGCTCCCTCAGCGCCATGGGGCCGCGGGCATGAAACTTTTGCGTGCTTATGCCTATTTCAGCGCCTAGGCCGAACTGGCTGCCATCGGTAAAGCGGGTGCTGGCATTGGCATAGACGCAGGCAGCATCCACCTCATTGAGAAAGCGTGCCGCAGCCGATTTATCCTCGGCGACTATGGCCTCAGAATGCCCTGAGCCATAGCGCTCGATGTGCTCCAATGCCTCATCAAGCGAATCGACTATTTTAATTGCCGCAATCAGCGCCAGAAATTCCTTGCCCCAGTCATCAGCTTTTGCCGGAACGAGTTTAAGGGAAGGAATCGGCCCGAGAATATATAAAGTGCGCTTATCGCAGTGCATTTCCACCCCGGCCTTGGCCCATTCCTGGGCAATTAGAGGCAGGTACCGCGAGGCGATTTCAGCGTGAACCAGAAGAGTATCCAGAGCGTTGCAAACAGTCGGCCGCTGAACCTTGGCATTATAGGCGATGGCCACTGCCTTGTTTATATCAGCGCTTTTGTCCACATAAGTATGACAGACGCCGATCCCGCCGGTAACCACAGGCATAGCAGCATTTTCAGCGACAGACTTAATCAGGCCGGCGCCGCCGCGAGGAATTATGAGGTCTATAGTGCCCTTCATCTTAAGCATATAGTCGACGAGAGCCCTATCTGTTGATTCTATGATCTGTACAGCTCCTTGAGGCGCACCAGCCTTGTAGGCGGCTTCTTGAACGACCTTGGCCAGAGCCAGGTTGGAGCGTAGCGCCTCCTTGCCGCCGCGAAGAATGACGGCATTGCCTGATTTAAGGCATAACACAGAGATGTCCACAGTGACATTGGGACGGCTCTCGTAGATGGCGCCGATGACGCCAAGCGGTACGCGCTTCTTGCTGAGCTGGAGACCGTTGGGCAAGGTGCGTTCTTCAATCACCTCGCCCACCGGGTCAGGCAGGGCGGCAACTGTTCTTACATCCTGAGCTATAGCTTCCAACCGGCTTGTGTTCAGCATCAGCCGGTCAAGCATAACTGCGCTCATGCCAGAAGCTTCGGACTCGTTATAGTCCTGGCTGTTAGCGGCTAGAATCTCGTCCTGCATGGTCCTGAGGGCACCAGCGACGCTGAGCAGAGCCTTGTTCTTAATTTCGGTAGGCAAGAAGGCGAGTTTCCTTGAAGCTGCCTTAGCCGCTTTGCCTTTTTCTTCCAGTTCAGTTATCGCAGACTGCATATCGCCTCCTTTATATGAGCACCATGTTGTTTCGGTGAATTACCTCGCTGCCGTATTCGTAGCCGAGAAGGACTGAAATTGCCTCGGAGTGGGCTCCTTTGATAACGGTGATATCCTTTGAACTGTAGTTAGGCATGCCACAGCCGATTTGACTGCCTTTCGAATCGAAAATATCCACGACGTCGCCACGTTGGAATTCACCTTCAACACCCACTACCCCGGCGGGAAGCAGGCTCCGGTTCTGTTTCTTTAGAGCCAGGACAGCGCCATCGTCGATTATCAATTTACCCTTGCAGGCAAGCCGGCTCAGCATCCAGCGTTTCTTGCTCTCCAGTTTGCTGGTTCGTGATGGGAATATGGTGCCAATGCTTTGCCCAAGTGCGATTTGTTTCAGGACATCAGGCTTCCGTCCGTTGGCGATGACCACGGTTACACCTGAAGCCGTCGCTAGCTTGGCAGCCTCGAGTTTGGTTATCATGCCGCCGACGCCATCAGAGCTGGTAGTGTCGCCAGCCAGGCGCTCAATTTCGGCATCTATCTTTTCTACTCTGGGGATAAGCCTGGCCTGAGGATTAAGCTGTGGGTCGGCGGTGTACATGCCGTCTATGTCAGTAAGCAGTGCCAGAAGGTCGGCATCAACCAGATTGGCTACCATGGCTGAAAGATTGTCATTATCTCCGAAGGTGAGCTCACCGAGTTCATCGGTGGCGACGACGTCGTTTTCGTTTACAATGCAAATCACGCCCAATTCAATCAGAGCCAGTAGCGTATTACGGGCGTTCAAGTAGCCGGCGCGGTCGATGAGGTCAGACCTGGTCAGGAGCGCCTGAGCCACGACTATATTGTGCTGACTAAAAAGCTGCTCATAGACATTCATGAGCTGACTTTGTCCCACGGAGGCGAGGACTTGCTTGAAGGGGACGTCTTTGCGTTCCTTGGTCAGGCCTAATTTCTGCCTACCGGCGGCAACGGCTCCTGACGACACGATGATTATCTCGTGACCCTGTTGGTGAAGCTGAGCCGCCTGCCCTGCGAGACTTGACATAATACTAAGGTCAAGACGGCCAGTCCCTCCCGTAAGCAAGTTAGTGCCAAGCTTAGCTACTATGCGTTGATAAAGCATCGCGCCTAATTATAGCGTGGTGAAACACAGCCAACAAGTAAGTGTACTCGTCCAATACATTAGTGAGACATGACCTTTACAATTCTTTTGCTCCAGGGTATAATCTGGGGCAATGTCTGACATCAATCAAAACCTGCTTGGTCTCCTGACCAAGGTATCCGCTATTCTCACCCAGCAAAACTGTCCAGCTTATGTAGTCGGCGGCTTTGTCCGCGACTGGCTGCTGGACAGGCAGACAGCCGATATTGACATTGCCGTAGGTGGCGACGCCTTGAGCATAGCTCAGGAGGTAGCAGAAGCTGTTGACGGCAGGTATGTGTTGCTGGATGAAGCTAACAAGGTGGCTAGGGTGGTTGTTGCCGATGAACAGATGTGGCATGTGGATTTCTCATCTTTCGCAAACGGTATCCAGAATGACCTGGCACGGCGCGATTTTACCATTGATGCCATGGCGGTGGAGCTTCAAGGTTTCATTTCGGGGTCTGCACAGCTTATTGACCCCTTCTCTGGAGAAAGCGACTTGAAGAAGAGGCTGGTGCGGGCAGTGAACCAGCGGATTTTCGCGGAAGATGGGGCAAGGTTGCTTCGGGGTGTCAGGTTAGCCGCTGAGCTTGGCTTCAAGATTGAGCCTGGAACCGAGAGTTTAATTCGGAAAGACTGCCGAATGGCTAAGCTGGTTCCCGGGGAGCGGCTGCGTGAAGAACTGGTGAGGATACTGGCTTTGCCCGGCTCCGGTGAAATGGTGCGCTATCTGGATAAGTTAGGCTTGCTCACCGAGATAATCCCTGAACTGAAAGAGATGAAGGGGGCGGAGCAGCCGAAAGAGCATTATTGGGATGTCTTTGACCATTCTGTGGAGACGATGGCTACTGCCGAGTTTTTGCTTCGGGAGAGCTTATGGAAATATGGCAAAGAGGATTTGTTGAGGGTAACACCGTGGTCGGAGGAGATAAGTCGGCATTTTGATGAGGAGGTGTCCATCGGCAGCAATCGAAGACTGCTGCTTAAGCTGGGGGCACTGATGCATGATATCGCCAAACCAGCGACCAAGGCGGTTGATGAAACAGGCAGAACACGTTTTTTGGGACATGCC
>JAPLHH010000097.1 GCA_026389735.1 Chloroflexota bacterium
CTTGCGAGTGCAGGCATAAACTAAGCCGACTAAGAAGATTATGGTAAGCCAGGAAGCAATGAGAGTATTGGTAATGGTGAATGTAGAGATATGCAATATCCCTTCTGATGGGAGTTCGATGTGGGGTTTGGAGACATGTAAGACACTGGGCGCTTTGATACCTAGGAGAGTGGAGCCTAATGGACCGACTATTAGCCCGGTCAAAAGCAGCGCTAGGAGGATAAGGGTTACCCAAGCCAAAATTTTTATTGAGCAGCCACAACCCATGTTCATCGCGCTATTTCAATTCCTTTTCTTTCTCTTGTTCTTTTTGTTCTCTGTAGAATCGGCGAAGCATAAGATACAGGCCGTAAAATGCAATCACTGTACCTATGCCTAATCCAATAATGGTAAATAGGGGACGGCTGTCAAACTTATCTGGGCGGTCGAGCCAGAAGCCAATCGCTGTTGGAGCGGCAATGCTCAAAGCTACATACCAGCCAACGGTAAAAAGGAACCACAGGGGACGTACCCATTCCTTAGACGTTGGTTTCTCAGGTTTGATTTGCCCCACTATAGTGTCGGTTTCCTCTTGAATTAAGGTCATATAATACTTAACATTCTGTCTTTTTAGTATGCTGCAGCTTTCGAGTGACAGTGTTCCTTAGGCCATAAACGGCCTCCACGTTTTGGCACTCTTCGGCCGACCGCACTCAGTTTATCAGATAACAAACAGTTGTCATCAGCCTTAAGACTGATTTTCGTTTGTACAAAAGGCAGTTATGAGCTGCCTTCGATTGAATTTATCAGCTAGATTTTCAACCCATGGCTTAGACAATTGTATACTATTTAGGATTTATGCTTGCCTATGTCATCTAGGTCAAGCGTATTAATAAAATCGAAGAAAGCTGACATCTTCTTCAATTCCTGCTCATCAACCTTACCTTTGCCACCTGGCTTATCAGCACCTTTGTCTATAGGTATAGGTTTCCCTGTTTCCCGGTCGAGTATGATGCCAGCCTTATCCAGAACTGCTTCGTCAACGTATATTGGGACCGTTACTCTTACTGCTAAGGCAATGGCGTCGCTGGGACGGGAATCAAGCTTTATCTTAATTAATAGCCACTGCTCGTTTTTTTTGTCAAAGCGAAGTTCAAACATCAGACCGTCATCATTCACTGCCTCGATGAATCTGTTACCTGATTCTTGCCATTCATTGGCTATTTTAAGTTTGTGTTCTTTCTCCTGCCAGGTGAGAGATATCCATGATCCATGGTCGTATCCTCGGCGTGAACTGCTCTCAGGGAGAAATTTTACACTGACCGGTTTTGGCACATCAGTGGATTCAAAAATAATTTGAGCGTAGAATGTGTCAGCACGGAGGTCATTCACCACAATTCTGCTTACCGTGGTTCCAGATGTGGATTCTAGAGCGAAGATTGTATTTTTCAACAAATCGTGGGTCATAGGTCGTGCTAAATCTACATTTTGCAGTTTTATTGATATAGCATCTGCCTCTGCTGGGCCAATCCAGATAGGCAGGTAGCGGTCTGACTCCTTCTCTTTCAGGATTACAACGTGCTGGTAATTCATAAGGCTCACCCGAATGCTGTCAATCGTCATTTCTATCATGAATATTCCTCCATATCCTATGCAAAAATCATTGTACTCTATCAAATTTTAGCTGTCAATTTGTTGTTTTAAGTGGGCTGCTTTCGTAAAATATCGAAGCAGATTTCCCCTATTAAGGGATAGGATTGGAGGCATTTTGAAGGTATTGGTACAACGGGTCACCAAAGCATCGGTGAGTGTGGGTGGTGAGGTGGTCGGGGAAATAGATCGTGGTTTGGTTGTCCTTGTCGGTGTAGCTCGTGGAGATGCGGAGAGAGATGCTATTTATCTGGCGGATAAGATAGTCAACCTTCGCATCTTCGCTGATGAAGCCAGTAAGTTCAATCTGTCAGCGCTGGAAATCGGAGGCGAGATTTTGATTATCAGCCAATTTACCCTTCTTGCCGACACGCGGAAGGGTCGGCGGCCTAGTTTTGAGGAAGCAGCACCGCCGGAGCAGGCTGAAAC
>JAPLHH010000098.1 GCA_026389735.1 Chloroflexota bacterium
TTTCCCCCATCGCCAAGGATATGCTTCTTCAGCATATTACGAGATTGTTCCTCTATCTGGGCAAGGGACTTCTCCCACTCAGCCATTATTTTTGTCTCTTTAGTTCTTGCCATAATTATTCGGGCGCAGGGGACTGTTGCCTTTAGGCGACAGAGGAATGCGCCCAAACCTCCTTTCTAAATAGCACTTGACTTATATCATTGTCTGTGGTATAATTTAAGGCATGGACAGATACAAGAGAAACGCAGGCTGTGTCTTCAATGTCAAATATCATCTGGTATGGTGCCCCAAATACCGCAAGCCAGTGCTTATAAATGATATTGCAATACGCCTTAGGGAAGTGCTCAGTTTGAAGGCGAAGCAGCTTGGCATTGAGGTTGAGATGATGGAGATTCAACCTGACCACGTTCATGTGTTTATAACTGGACAGCCGACTGAGGCTATTCAGCATATTGTGAACCAACTCAAGGGCTATTCGTCTCACGTTCTTCGCTCCGAATTCGCCACGCTGCGGAGTAGGCTGCCTACCCTCTGGTCTCGAAGCTATTATATTGGCACAGTGGGGTATGTTAGCGAGGCTGCGGTCAGGAAGTATATTGAGAATCAGAAGGGCAAGTAGATGAGAAAGGCATTCCTTTACAGGCTGTACCCCAGCAAGATTCAAGCAGGGCGACTTCAGGTCTTGTTGAATATAGCCAGAGCCTTTTACAATGCTGGACTTCAAGAACGACGTGATGCTTGGCAAAAGAATCACATTTCTCTTAACTACTGCGACCAAGCCAACCAAATTAAAGAGATTAGGGAGGCGAACCCCGAGTATGCGCTTCTGAACTATTCTGCCACGCAGGATATTCTGCGTAGACTTGATAAATCTTTCAAGGCTTTCTTTCGCAGGTTTAAACAAGGAAACGATGAGCCAGGATACCCAAGATTCAAGGGCAGAAACAGATTTGACTCTATCACCTTTCCTGCTTACGGAGATGGCATCAAACTCAAGAGTGGCAGGCTCTACGTATTGAATGCAGGAGAGGTCAAAATCAAGATGCACCGCTCTCTTGAGGGCGAAATCAAGACTGTCACAATTAAGAGGCAGTGCAGCAAATGGTATGCCGTATTCTCCAATGTTGTTGAACCTGAGTCCTTGCCAGTCTCCAGCAGGCAAGTTGGTATTGATGTGGGACTCACTTCTTTTGCAGTTACCAGCGATAAAGAGACGATAGAGAACCCGCGCTATTTTAGAGAAGCTGAGGCGGCACTTAGAAAAGCTCACAGGAAGGTGTCTCGGCGTAAGAAAGGTGGACACAACAGGCGCAAGGCGGTCAAGCTGCTGTCGAAGCAGTACGAGAAGGTCAGCAATAAGCGCAAAGACTTTGCCCACAAGCTTGCTCGGAACCTTGTAAACACTTATGGCTATATAGCTGTGGAAGACCTTCAAATTGCAAACATGGTTCAGAATCGTCATCTTTCCAAAAGTATATCCGATGCTGGATGGGGACAATTCCTTGACGTACTTGAATGCAAAGCGGAAGAAGCTGGTAGGCAGTTTGTCAGGGTAAACCCCAACGGCACAACACAGAGGTGCTCCAACTGCGGCGCAATAGTTCCTAAAACTCTTTCTACTCGTATTCATCGCTGTCCTGTCTGTGGCTTGGTAGTGCCTCGTGATTATAATTCTGCACTCGATATCCTGAGGCTCGGACGGAGCCTTTGGGACAAAACGTGGAGCAATGGCTCGTGCGTGCCCCAAGAAGCTGTCTGCTTTAGCTGACAGAGTCGTCACCTTCTCGCTTTCGGCAAATCCGCATCTTTGATATTTACATTATCCCTATCGGATGAATACCCACATTGCAAACATTCTTCCCACTTGCCATGGTGGTCTTCCATTGTGTAGATATTACCACCACATTTTGGGCAAGGCTTATTGGTCAGCATCTTAAACTTTTACCCAGCCAGTTTTAATAGCAATAATGATAAGATGTGTTCGGTTTGATGCCTCCAACTTCCCAAAAAGACTAGTGAGTTCATTTTTGATAGTTTGCTCGGAAAGACCAAGTGATTTAGCGATTTGGCGGTTAGTCTTTCCCTTGGCGACAAGCTGCATAAGACGTATGTTCTTAGCTGTAACCTTGACTTCTGGAATTGATTTTTTCAGGGGCATAATAATTTCCTATGGGCAGTATCGTATCACATAAATAGTACTTTTG